>JBLMXX010000366.1:0-3440 GCA_050257995.1 Acidobacteriota bacterium
CCGGTCGTCATTTGGACAGCCTGACCGAGCAAATCGAGCTTGCTCATGTTCGAATAAACGAAGATATCCAGATGGCGATCGTCAAAAGCAATGTCCGGCCCAATTTGGAAATTCGCGCCCATGTAGGGCATATTGGCGATCAGCACCATGTGGGCATGCGTGATGATCTCGGCACGGTGGTGGTCAAGACGCAAGTGAATTTCGGACGGAGAATGTGAAACCAAGGTTGAAATGAACTCGGGGATTTTGCCGAGGTCGCCGTGTTGAATGTCATCGGCGGTAGGGTAAACCGCGGAGACCAGCCCAACGGCTCCCGCTTCAAGGAAATAGCGCGTTGCCTGGCGAGTGCGGAGCCGGCCCACATCAATCTTGATGCGTCTTCCCTTGCGCAAAAGTTCTACGGCGGCTTGGATACTGTCGGAAGGGATCCCTAGACTGCGGGCAAGATTATTGCGCGTGCCGGTTGGGACAATGCCCAACGTGGCGCTACTGCCAATCATGCCGAGAGCCACGTTCTCAATCGTGCCGTCGCCGCCGGAGACGACGACGAGTTTTGCGCCCTCGCGAACGGCATTGTGGGCGAGGGCGCTGAGCCGCATTTCGGGTTGAACGAGGACTACTTCAGGCTGGATCTTCTGCGCGTTCAAATGGCGCAGTAACTCGATGAGCTGCGCGGCAGACTCGGCGGGGTTGCCAGAAGCCGGATTGAAGAATAGTTTTGCTTTCACCGGGGGTTATCATAGCACAACCCCCGGAGCCGCGCAATAGGGTAAGATTGAAAAGGAGAACCGCCTACGGCGATCCGGTTTCCAGATCGTGCTTGATAAGATCAAATTGCTCTTTAGTGATTTCGCCCCGGGCATAGCGTTCCCTGAGAAGCTCCAGTGGAGCGTTTGCGGCTACCGTCGGTACGGCGGCTGGAGCATGCTGTTCGCTGCGCACGACCCAAACTATGAACGCGACCACGGCGGCGATAACGAGCCCAAAGACGAGAAGCATCAGTAGGAGGCCAGACGGACCGAACCCGAATCCAAATGGACTCCCGAAGGAGCGCATCCCCAATCCACCCATCATCCCAAAGCCGCGGCGGATCGCCCGACCCATTACGCCAAATCTGCCCAAGGTCAGCATGGCTGTGCCGCAGAGAAGAAGGAGCACCACCAATCCAAGTCCGACTAGACCAATAACTTTACCAACATTCTTCACTTTGACCTCCAAGTATATGAAACCATCTGTAAGTGCCTTGCTCTATATCCTTTTACGATTCCTCCATTAAAGCAATATTAGTCCAAGATGAATTTCGGATATAATCAGGCAGGTTTATATTCCAACAGAGTGAGAGGACCGATGCAACAGGAAGAGACGATAGGCTTTATTGGGCTTGGCATTATGGGAAAACCGATGGCGCGGAACTTGAAACGCGCGGGATATCCCCTTGTCCTGCACACCCGGACGTCCTCCGGCGCGCAGGTACTGCTCGCGGAAGGCGCGGTATGGGCAAAGAGTCCGAGGGAGGTCGCGAGGCACAGCGATGTCATCATACTGATGCTCTCGGATTCTGAGGCAGTTGCTCAGGTGACGCTTGGTCCCGAAGGTGTGTTTGAGGGCGCGCGTCCCGGTAGTCTCCTGATCGATATGGGGACGACGAGCCCGCGCCTGGCGCGCCATCTGGCCACCGCGGGCGAATCGCTCGGGATCGCGGTTCTCGATGCTCCTGTTTCGGGTGGGCAGGTCGGCGCCGAGAACGCGACTCTGTCGATCATGGTAGGAGGCAGTCAACAGGCCTTTGAACGCGGCCTGCCAATACTGCGCGTGATGGGACCGAACGTGATTCACGTGGGAGAGGCGAGAGCGGGGCAGATTACGAAAGCGTGCAACCAGGTCATTGTCGGGTTGACCATCGAAGCGGTAGCGGAAGCAATGGCGTTGGCGTCCAAAGCGGGAGTCGAGCCCGCGCGGGTCCGCCAGGCATTGCTGGGCGGGTTTGCCGCGAGCCGGGTTCTGGAACTGCACGGACAGCGCATGATCGACGGTAATTTCAAACCGGGCGGGCGCGTGCGGACCCACCATAAAGACCTTTCGATCGCGATCGAGTTGGCAGAGGAATATGGCGCAACCGTCCCTGTCACACGCAAGGTGGATGACTTGTTCCAGGAATTGATGCGGCAGGGGCATGGGGACGATGACCATTCTGCTCTTTACCGGCTGTTCACAGGTTGAACTTGTAAGGTGCCAAGAGCAAGGCGCCGTGCGACACAACCAGGTAAAATTCTAGGAGCAAGGTTTGTTTATCTTCTTCCTAGGCACTCGCTTTTTCGCGCTCGTTGGTCAAAGCCGGAGATACCGGACTGGCATATGGCCTCGTTGAGACGGGGAACGCCCTGGCAGTCGTCGTTGCTCCACTTGCAGCGGGATTCCTGTACAATTACCGACCAGAAGCAGTATATATAGCCAGCTTAGGCGCTCTCGCCATCACCGTGGGTCTAAATAGGTTGCTCTTTCATGAAAAGCGCAGTAAGATCCTTTATAAATATGGAGGTCGAATATGGCTAATTTGATTTACTTGGCGAACACGTCACTCGACGGATACACCGAGGACAAGGATGGTAAGTTTGACTGGACAGAGCCAAGTGAGGAATATTTCAGATTTATCACTAACCTCGTACGGACAGCGCACACTCATCTCTATGGACGGCGAATGTATGAGAGCATGATGGTGTGGGAGACTGATCCCAATCTGGCCGCGCAGTCTCCGCTCTGGCGCGACTTTGCTGAGATCTGGCAGGCGGCCAACAAAATCGTGTACTCCAGGACGTTGGAGACTATATCCACTCGCAAAACGCAGCTTGAGCAAACGTTCGATCCGGAAGCGATTCGACAACTGAAAGCGGCCGGCGAACATGACATCCTCATCGGGGGTCCTGAACTCGCTGCCCACGCCTTCCGGGCCGGGTTGATCGACGAGTGTCATTTGTTCCTTATCCCGATTATCGTGGGAGGCGGCAAATCAGCCCTGCCTGACAACGTGCGATTGGAGCTCGAGCTTTTGGCGGAACACCGCTTTCGCAATGGTACTGTTTACCTCCGTTATCGAACAAGGCAGGGAAGAGCCACCTAACACAGCGTGCACCGGACGGCTGGAGTTGTCCGGCGTTGCACGCTAATCTTTCGCAAGAGTTGTCTCAAACCCATTGAC
Source organism: Acidobacteriota bacterium (assembly GCA_050257995.1). Lineage (GTDB taxonomy): Bacteria > Chloroflexota > Anaerolineae > UBA4142 > UBA4142 > JBLMXX01. Next base: position 3,197 of record JBLMXX010000366.1, read on the forward strand.
ACTTTCCGTCCCCTCCTTTTGGTATGGGGAGGTGAACGAACGATGGGGGCAAGACTACTCCCGCGGGTAGTAGACGCTCTGTAACTCCTCTCTTATAATCAACTAAGAAAACGCGTTTAACGAGGAGGTTAACGATGAAGCGTGCACTGGTCATCTTCTTATTTGTCTTGATGCTACTCGTTGTGATGGGCTGCTCCACCGCGCCATCCGCCCCAGCCGCACAACCGATCATCATCGGCGTGCC
>JBLMXX010000367.1:0-8966 GCA_050257995.1 Acidobacteriota bacterium
GGAACGGTACAGGCGGATGCAAGTCGTACACGTTCCTTCCCTCGGGTCATTGCCGGCAGAAGCGAGTGCCGAGAAACGGGAATTCGAATCAGAAGGGATCAAATCGCTGATCAATGTTCCCATCGCTTACGGCGGCACGCTGGTCGGACTGCTGGGCCTGGATTCCGTGTCGGCGGAGACGACCTGGTCGGACGATACCATCGCGCTGCTCCGCATCGTCGGCGAGATCTTTGCGAACGCGTTGGAGCACAAGCGGGAGCAGACGCTCCAGGCGGGCCAGCGCCAGTTCCTGGAGTTGCTCGCGACGGGCGGCGATTTCTCGCCGATGCTCCATACGTTGATCCGAATCGTCGAAGAACAATGGCGCGGCATGCTCGGCTTGATCCTGCTCCTGGACAAGGATGGACGGCACCTGCACATTGGCGCCGCGGTGAGTTTGCCTCAAGATTACGTGGACTCGATCGAAGGGTTGGAGATCGGGCCGCTGGTCGGGTCGTGCGGGACGGCGTGTTATCGCCGCGAGCGGGTGATCGTCGAGGATATTCTCACCGACCCGCGCTGGGATGGCTTGCGCCACCTCGCCGTCCGATACGGCTTGCGCGCCTGCTGGTCGGAGCCGGTCATTGCAAAGAACGGCAAGGTGGTCGGGACGTTTGCCATGTACTATCGCCAGCCCCGCGCTCCGACCCAGGATGAGCTGCAAACGATCGCCACGGCTGCCCACCTGGTCGGCATCGCGATCGAACACCAGCAAGCGGAGGAGGAGATACGGCAGGCGTACGAGTCTCTGGAACGCCGCGTGCAGGAACGCACCCGCGAACTCGCCGCACTCAATTCGATTGCTACCGTTGTCAGCCAATCTTTGGACCTCCATGAGATCATGCGCGATGCGCTTGACCAGACCATGCAAGTCTGCAGAATGGATGCCGGGGCGGCTTACGAATTGGACGACGCATCCCAGGCGCTGGCGCTCGTCGCCGCGAAAGGACTATCGGAGGAGTTTGCGCAGGGGATGGGGACGCGCGTGCCGGTGCCCGCCGCGGTGCCAGGTCAGGCATTCAGCGCCGACCGGCCTCTCGTATGGCAAGTGGCGCACGATTACCCCGAGGGCGAAGCGAAGCAAGGCGTTCTGCGCGAGGGTCTGGTGTCGCTCTTTACCGTTCCGCTCGTGGCAAAAGGCAAGATCGTCGGCGCGTTCGGCTTTGGTTCAAGAACGCCCCGCGCGCTGACGATGGAGGAATCCGCTCTTTTCTCGGCGGTGGGACGCCAGGTCGGCATCGCCGTAGAGAACGCCCAATTCTATCAGAGAGAGCGCGAGCAAGCGCAGCAGATGGCGACGACGGCGGAACGCAGTCGCCTGGCGCGGGAACTGCATGATTCGGTCACCCAGTCGCTCTACAGCGTGATGCTCTTCGCCGAAGCCACGGCACGCTCGCTCGCCGACAAGGAGATTGCGGAGGCAGGGGATTTTCTAAAGGAGCTGCGTGACACCGCTCAAGACGCGCTGCGCGAAATGCGGCTGCTCATTTTCGAGCTGCGCCCGCCGACGCTGGAGAAGGACGGACTCATCGGCGCCTTGCGGACCCGCCTGAACGCGGTCGAGGGGCGGGGTGGGATGAAGGCGGAGCTGCGCGTGAACGACGACCGCGGCGTGGAGCAATTGCCATTCGCTTTGCAGGAAGCCGTCTATCATATCGTGCAAGAAGCCCTGAACAACGTCATCCGGCACGCGCACGCGCAGTCGGTCCGGGTAGGCCTCGAATTGTCCGGGGACGGACTCCAACTGCAAGTGGCAGATGATGGGATCGGGTTCGATCCGCACAATGCGGACGAGAGCAGCGGGCTGGGCTTGAGGGGGATGCGCGAACGGGTCCAGCGAATCGGGGGGTCGGTTGAGATCACGAGCGCCCCGGGCAAGGGAACGGTGGTGAGGGTCCTGGTACCCAATCGAAATGGCAGTCAGGAGCCAAGGGGGAATGAAATATGAAGAATGCGATACGCGTGCTGATCGTGGACGATCACGAAATCGTTCGAAAAGGGATCCGCGCGCTCTTGTCGAAGGAACGCGGGATCGAGACCGTCGGCGAAGCGGTGAATGGGGCGGATGCCATTGCGCAAGCCAAGTCGCTCAAGCCGGACGTAGTTTTGATGGACCTGGTGATGCCCAAAGTGGACGGCATCCAAGCGACGCGGGCGATTACCACCGCGCAGCCCGATGCCCGCGTGCTGGTGCTCACCAGTTTCGCCGCGGACGACAAGGTGTTTCCGGCGATCAAGGCGGGCGCGCTGGGCTATCTGCTGAAGGATTCCAGCCCGACGGAATTGATCCAAGCGATTCGCGCGGTACACCTGGGTCAACCCTCGCTCGATTCCGCGATCGCACTCAAAGTCCTGCAGGAGATGGCACACCCTGCGCAGGACGCGCCGCCAAACCACGGGTTGACCGAGCGTGAAGAAGAAGTGCTGCAGCTCATCGCCCACGGCAAGAGCAATCGCGAAATTGCCGACGAACTAACGGTGGCTGAGATCACGGTCAGCAAGCACGTCAGCAACATCCTGTGCAAACTTCATCTCGCCAGCCGCACGCAAGCCGCGCTGTTTGCGCTTAAAGAGGGGCTGGTGTCGCTCGACGACGTCCCGCCAAAAGCCAGCGAATAGACCGTATGCATTCACAGCACGGGGGTATGAGAAACACGTACGCGACCGCTCAACCTGAGTGGTCGTTTTGTTGTAGATGAAATCAACTTTTTTGCGATGACAGTCGTGAAAAGGTTTGTTATTCTACAAGCGGGTAGTACAACCACAAAGGTTCTGAAGGCGTGTAGCGGCGACTCTTGCTGGGTAACGACTAAAGTCGTTACTACCAGCCCCGCGCGAAAGGAGAGCACTGTGACGACCATTAACGCTTTCATCAAGCGACACCCGGTGCTGGTTTTTTTCGCCCTGACGCTCGCCATTGCGTGGGGCGGCATCTTCAGCGTGCTCAGTTCCAGCGGAACCACGATCGAGGGTGAGAACTCGGAGATGATGTTCGCGATAGCCTACCTGGCAATGCTCGCCGCCCCCAGCATTTCAGGCATCCTGTTGACCGGGCTCGTCGACGGCAGGGTGGGCTTGACCAATTTTCTGTCCCGGCTATTCAAGTGGCGCGTGGGCGCTCGTTGGTACGCGGGCGCGCTGCTGACTGCCCCGCTCCTGCTGTTAGCGGTACTCTACGCGCTCTCGCTCACCTCGCCGGACTTTATCCCCCGCCTGTACGCAACCGACGACAAGGCGTTCCTTCTGCAGTTCAGTATCATTGTGGCGATTTTGGTCGGCTTTTTCGAGGAACTGGGATGGACGGGGTTTGCCGTGCCCGCACTGAGGCGGCGGTACGGCGTCCTTGGCACCGGGCTCATCCTGGGACTCTTCCTGGGGGTGTGGCAATTTCCTACGGTTTTCTGGGTAAGCGGCGGTACCACCGGAGACCTCCCGCCGGCGATCTACTTCCCGGCTGTCCTTCTCACCTGGCTGCCGACTTACAGAGTGCTCATGGTGTGGGTCTACGACCGTACCGGAAGCACCCTCGTCGCGATGCTCATGCACGCGAGTCTCGTGGCGTTCTGGACGATGTTGACGCCTCTGACGATAGCGGGGATGGCGCTCGTGACCTATTACCTCGTATTCACCGCCGCGATGTGGGTCGTCATCGGAGTGGTCGCCGCGGCGAATAGCGTGCAGCGCTCACGACAACCGTTCCCGAGGCAGGCGGCTTGATGCAGCATCCGTCGACACGGCCGTCTACCCGCGCATTGGTTGCCTTGGCGTTTTGCATGGCCTTGCAAATGACCGGCTTTGTCATGATCTTGCCGCTCTTTGCCCGCCGCCTGGAGAGTTTTGGCGCGGGTCTGGACGCTCTCGGGATTAGCGCCCTGGCGTATGCTCTTACCGGCACCTTATGCGCCCCATTCATGGGCATGTTCGCCGACCGCTTTGGGCGCCGTCCCATTATCCTGCTCTCCCTCACGGCATATGTCCTTGCCTTTTGCGGCTACCTCTGGACCGCCTCCGCCTGGCTCTTTATATTGATTCGCGGACTTGCGGGAGTCTTTACGGCGGGACTCATCCCCGCCGTGGCCAGCATGGTCGGCGACCTGGCGTTAGAGAACCGGCGCGCGCAGTGGATTGGCATTGTCAACGGCGGCGCTTCCGTCGGCTGGATTATCGGACCCATTTTCGGCGGACTGCTGTACGATAGTTTCGGTTACAGCGTGCCGTTTGCCGTCTCGATTGGTATAGAGTCTTGCGCCTTGTTCCTTGCGCTGTTCCTCGTCCCTGAGACCTATAAACCTTCGGCGCGTTCCGGCGGCATCCGCCCGGCTTGGACGCGCGGACTTGCGGCTTTGCCGACCATTTATCTGATCATGCTCGTCAGCTTTACCGTCATGTTTGCCTGGGCATTTATCGAGCCACAGTTCATGTTCTATGCGTACGACGATCTCGTCTGGACCTCTTCCCAGTTGGGTCTCGCCATGAGCGCTTGGGGCCTGGCATGCGCGGTCGGCGAGTTTGCCCTGGGCCGGCTCAGCGACCGCCTGGGGCGCAAACCCGTTATCGTCCTGGGCGTGGCACTCTTCTCAGCCCAGTTCATCGGGTTGGTCATTTTCCGCGATGCCATTTGGCTTGTGGTCAGCTTTATTCTGGGGGGCCTGGGAAACAGCCTGTTCGACCCCGCCTTGAGCGCCCACATCCTCGATATCACCCCGCCTGAGCACACGGCGCGCATCATGGGGTTTAAAGCCACCGCCGGCTCGCTCGGAAATATGCTGGGGCCCGCGCTGGTCGTGCTGTTTGCGCCCTATATAGGACCGCAGGGTGTGTTCCGGGTTGCCGCCGCGCTGGTCCTTGTCGTCACGCTTGCAACCGCGTTCGCCTTGCGCGTCCCACAGAGAAAACAAGGACTCGTCAATTTTCAAACGCCAAAGTTTCGCAGTAAGGAGAAAGGAGACGCAACATGTTAAACATCATTAAAGCACAAAACGGAATGAACATCGTCGGGCAGGGCGGGAAAATCATCCTTTTCACGCTCCCTTCTTTGATCGCGGCCATATGGATCCATGCGTATTTGCCTCAGATCGCGGCACTACCCGAGAGTCTCTCTTTTATCAAGCCGGTGGGATATTTATTGCTGGTTCCCGGGTTGGTCCTTTGGGGGACGGCGGTCGTCCAATTACTGGTGGGCTTTCCCAAAGGTGAACTGGTGACCGCGGGCGCTTACGGCGTGGTCCGCAATCCCATCTATTCCAGTGCGACGTTCTTTCTCCTTCCCGCCGTCGCGCTGATGACGCTCACCTGGGTCTATCTGGTTGTTTCGGTCTTTTTGTATGCCGGTGTGATGATTTTCATCGGCACGGAGGAGAAGGAACTCACGGATGTTTTTGGCAAGGAGTATGAGGATTATTTAGCAAGGGTCGACCGGCTGATTCCATTTAGAAAACCTTGATTTGAGAAAGGAGTTGGCGATGAAAATCCTGATCGCCGGTTCGAATGGCATGGTTGGGTCAGCCGTGACCCGCCATTTGCTCGAATGTGGTCACCAGGTCGTTCCCCTGGTCAGGCACAAGCCCGGCCCTGGCGAGGTCTGGTGGGACCCTGACGCCGGGAAAATTGATAACGCCGGCGTGGATGGTTTCGATGGGGTCGTTCACATGGCGACCATGCCCTGGCCGATGCGCTGGACAGGCGGGGCGAAGAAAAAGATGCGGGCCAATCGCCTGGCGACGAACCGCCTGCTGGCAGAGTCGCTGGCGGGATGCGCGCATAAACCTCGAGTACTCATATGTGCTTCGGGGATGGGCTATTACGCTTCATCCGGCGACACTGTGCTTACAGAGGATAGCCCAGCCGGATCGAGTTTTCTTTCCTGCCTTCAACAGGAAGGCGAGGCGGCTACCGCGCCCGCCAGCGAAGCCGGCATCCGAGTGGTGCACCTGCGGATCCCCCCGGTCATGGGTGGGGCTGCCTTGCAGAAAATAGGTTTTCAGGCGGGAGATGGGCAGCAGTGGTCGAGTTGGGTTGGACGGGACGAGCTGGCTAGCATTGTCGAGTTTGCGCTGGTAACAGAGAGCCTGAGTGGACCGGTCAATGCCGTCAGTCCCAACCCAATGCGGAATGGCGACTTTTCCAGAGCCGCCTCTCAAGCCCTGGGACAAAAATGGGGCGGCGCCATGCCCGTTTTCATGATAAACCTTGCAATGGGTGAGATGGGCAAGGAGTTGATCCTGGCCAGCCGGCGCATCCAACCGGCGAAACTGCTTGCCGCGGGTTACCGGTTTCAATTCCCGGAACTGGAACAGGCATTGCAGCATGAAAAGTCGGTCTGCGCCGGAGTGCGAACGTCAGGCGCAACTCTAATGCCTTTCAAATAAGCCTGATTGCCACCATGTCAGCCGCCACCCACTAAAGTGGGCGGCTAGTAATGCTGGAAACCCGGCAAGCCGGGTTCGACGCGCAACCCATTCAACCGGCGCATTTATATGCCGATGAGGAGGACCATTATGACCACCATGTCGATTCGGGGAGTTTCCCTTTTTGTAAAAATCGTCGGAACCGGATATCCGCTGGTGCTGATGCACGGCGGACCGGGCCTCGATCACACAAGCTTGCTCCCCTTACAGTCATGTGCGGACCAATTCACCATGGTCTTTTATGACCACCGGTGCAATGGCCGCTCCGAGGGAGAGGTCACGTCCATGACCTGGGAGAACCTGACGGCGGACGCCGAGGCGCTGCGCCAGACGCTGGGCTTTGACAAGTGGGCGGTGCTCGGGCAATCGTTTGGCGGCAATGTAGCCCTGGAGTATGCGCTCCGTTATCCGCAGAATCTCTCGCATTTAATATTGATGGATACCGGCGGCGACCAAAGGTGGGTGAATCAAAATGCTCCAGAGATCCTGGCGAAACGCGGCTACAGCGACGACGCCGTGCAAGCGGCGCGCCGTTTCTACAACGGTCAGTTGACATCCGGAGAGTATTTTCCCACTGTGATGAAATTTATCACAGCGTATTATTACCACTCCAGCCCCCTGGCGACGGCGCATGAGGCCCTCTTTGGGCCCCGGATCACGTTTCGTCCCGAAGCCACTATCTTTGGTTACAGCCAACTGCTCCAGGGCTGGACGGTGATGGACCGGCTCGGCGAGATTCACGTGCCCACTCTCGTCATGGGAGGCCGCGACGACTTTTTATTTCCGCCGGAACATCAGGTGGCGCTGGCGGCTGGAATACCCAACGCTCGCCTGGAGATCGTCGAGTGCGCGGGTCACAATCCGCAGTCGGAGCAGTCCGCTCAAGTCATCAAAATAATCAGAGACTTTTGGCTGTCGCATGTACCTGAAAAATCCGGCAGTTTGCCGGAGGTCGTGTAATTAGCGGGGCGACGTCACGTCGCCCCTACACAAACCAAATGACACACAATTCGGTATTCCATCAAAAATCCTCTCTCTAGCAACGAGGAGGAGAACCGATGAACAGCAAGCAGCTCCTGCTCGGATCGTTGGTTACCAGCGCTGTGCTATACATGGTCCGCAAGCTATTCGCCACAACCGCTTTGGCCACACCGATTTCCAACAGCGGTTCTTATGATGCGATTGACGATTACATTGAACGAAAAATGCGTCATCTGAACATCCCCGGCGCATCCCTAGCCATCGTCGAAGGCGACAAGATCGTGCACCGGCGCGGCTTTGGCAAAGCCCGCCCCGGCGGCGAGGCGCCAACTCCGCAGACCCCCTTCTTTATCGGCTCGCTCACGAAATCGTTCACTGCACTTGCGGTGATGCAACTGGTCGAAGCCGGAAAGATCGAGTTAGATGCCCCGGTCCAACGCTACCTGCCGTGGTTCCGGGTGGCGGACCCCCAGGCATCTTCCCAAATGACTGTGCGCCATCTGTTGTACCAGACCGGCAGCCTGCCCACGTCGTCCGGAGAGATCACGATGGCCGATTTCGACGATCGCCCGGACGCTACCGAGCGGCAGGCGCGCGCGCTGTCCACGCTCAAACTCACCCGCCCGGTCGGTTCGGCTTTCGAATACAGCAACACGAATTACAACTTGCTCGGGCTGATCGTACAAGCCGCCAGCGGTGAATGTTACGCGCACTATGTCCAAAACCACATCTTCGCCCCACTGGATATGAGCCACAGCTATACCTCACCAGTCAGGGCGAAACAGAACGGACTGGCGGTGGGCCACCGATACTGGTTCGCCGTTCCCTTCGCCGCGCCCAATATACCCGTCCCGGGCGGCTCCCTTCCATCCGGTCAGCTCATCTCCAGTGCTGAAGATATGGCTCACTACCTGATATCTCATCTCAACGGTGGCCGCTACGAGGACGCTCAAATCCTCTCGGGCGCCGGCATCGACGAGATGCATCGCGGGGTGGCAGAATTCAAAGAGATGGGGCTTTCGTTCGGACAATACGGGATGGGATGGATCGTAGATAAAATCGGCCAGACGAGCCTTGTCTGGCACAATGGTACCCTCCCCCATTTCTTTGCCTTTATGGCGCTTCTTCCAGAGCAAAAGAAGGGTGTGGTCCTGCTCTTCAATGCCGACCAGCATTGGATGAGCCCCGTTATCTCGGACTTGGGGGGAGGCGTGGCTGCACTGCTCGCCGGCGAGCAGCCCACTCCATTCCCGTTTGTTGGGATAATCCCCTGGATACTGCGCGGCCAGCTGCTCATCCCAGCCCTCCAAATTGCCGGCGTCGCCGGCACGCTGCGGCGGTTACGCCGTTGGCGCCTGGATCCCGAGTGCCGTCCGAGCGGTGGACGCAAGTGGGGGTTGTATGTTCTACCTCCGCTGATCTCAAATCTGTTGGTAGCCCTCACCCTAATGCCTATGCTGGGCAAAACGCGCCGTTATCTGATGCTCTACATGCCCGACTATTCCTGGATCGCTATGGTCTGCGGTAGTTTTTCGCTGG
>JBLMXX010000368.1:0-11315 GCA_050257995.1 Acidobacteriota bacterium
TTATCGCGCGTGTCTTCGAGCAGATGGCCGTGCAGTGTATTCCAGAGCGCCTGGTCCATCTGCCCCATATCGGAGGCGGCGGTCCGGAACGTGTTGTGCCGCTGAATGGAGAGCGCGGAGAAATACACGCTGTAAATGACCATCAGCACGCTCACGATCAAGAGACCGTATTTTTCCCGCAGAAAATCTTTCATGATATAATGCCGCGCAATGAGCGCTCCAGGTACTAGGGCGAGTTGGAGATTGCTTCGCCCCTTCGGGGCTCGCAATGACAATGGCACAAGCGTTTGGGGATTGCGGCACGCCCATTGGCAGTGGGCGGTGTTAATCCTCGTCGTCCTTGCGTCGCGGCTATACCTGCTGCGCGTTTATGACGTCGAACTCTCACAGGACGGATTCGAGGCAGTGCGGACCCTGTCTCTCTTGCAGGCGCAGGGTGCCGCGGCGGTCCCGCGCGATCTGCTCGACCGCTTTATCCTCCACCCGCTATACATGCTCCTGCTGTACGCGTGGCGAGTCCTGATACCTGCCTCTTTCGATTTTTATCTCGCCGCACGTTTTCTTTCAGCCCTGCTGGCATGCGTCGCGGTGATCCTGCTGTTCGAACTGGTCAAGAACCGTCACGCGTTTGGCGAGCCCGCGGCGTGGGCCGCCGCGCTGTTCCTCGCCTTTGCGCCTTCGTTCTTGTGGGAAAGCATCTCGATCCTCAGTTCGACGCTGTTCCTCGCGCTCTACCTCGCCGTGCTCCTCGCCCTCGTCGAATCACGATACCGCGCCGCCGCTCTGCTCGCGTTTCTCTCCGCCATCACGCGGTACGAGGGGATTGTCCTCCTCGCGCTCGTCGGCTTCGCCCTGCTGTACCGTGACCGGCACGCGCGCACCCTGCACGCCGGCGACTGGGTCGTTTTTGGGATTTTCGCGCTGGCATTTCCGGCGACGCTCATGGCGGGCGGGTGGCTGGCTACCGGGAACGCATTCGAGTTCATCGGCGCGCAGTCCATGGCGGCGATCTGGCTGCGCTTTATGGCGCCGGGCGATTTCCTCAAGCACGCGTCGTTCTTTATCACGCAATATCCCCAATTGTTCCCATGGGGCATTGTCGCTCTGGGCATCGCCGGAACGTTGCTCGCGCTGGCGCGCCATCGCCACCGCGCGACCGCACTCTTGCTCGCCACGTCCCTGCTCTATGTTCTCTTTTTCGAGTTGCTGGTCTGGCTGAATTATACAACACTCGAAGTGCGCTTCCTAATGTACCCCGGCTTGCCGCTCCTCGTCTTTGCGGGTGTGGCGCTGGCGGAGGTGGGCAGCGGACTTGCCAGACTTCCGAAGTTTATCAAATTTCGGAAGTCTATCGCCGCCGCGATTGTATCACTCGTTGTGCTCGCGCTGCTGGTGGCAAGTTACCAGCAGGGGAGCGCCGGGATGCAGTTCCTCTACAATATGATGGCATCCCAACGCGAAATGGCAGACGAATTATCCCGCCTCGTCCCGCCGGACCGGCAGACGAACCTCATGGTCTATACCGGTAATTCCGGCGCGCTCGACTTGTTTGGGCGCCAGCATGGCTTGCGGTTCACCTTTGTGGATTTCCGTTATGCCCCTGACGACGCGCCCGAGCAGTTCCTGCTCGACCGTCAGATTCAATTGATCGTATACCCTGTCGGGAACGCGTTCGCCAAAATCAAGTACCCTTACCTGGCGCGCTTTGAAACGCAAACGCACGGCGCGGTCACGTTCCAGCCGCTCGTCCAGTTTGCCACCTCGACGGACAATCAACTCTATTCCATCTGGTCCGTTTCTGCAGCTGAATGATGGACAGCGATAACCCCTCGCATAAAAAGAAAACTCCCAACCCGTTTCAGGAACGCGTCATCAAAATCGTTCGCGCCGTCCCGAAGGGACGCGTTCTCACTTACGGCGAGGTGTCTCTGCTCGCCGGGGTGCCGCGCGGCGCCCGGCAGGTCGGGCGAATCCTGTACCGGCTCTACCCCACCGGGCGAGTGCCGTGGCAGCGCGTGATCAATCGCTATGGAGGATTATCAACCTACAAAATCGGCACCGGACATCTCCAGCACCAGTTGCTGGTCTCCGAAGGTATCCGGTTCAGACGAGACGGCACAGTGAATCTGGATAAATACCGCTGGCGTCCCGCGGAAAAGACTATTAGAAAATTTGCACTGCCGGATGAAATTGCATATCAGATCAATTCTAGATTGCCATTCTCCAGATAGGTTTCGGACCTACCGCACAATCGATATTCTCCCCAGGGCAAAAGCCACGCGGTCTCCCGCCGCATTCTTGCCGATCGCGACATTGGCGGGGAATCGCCCGTCCACCTTTTCTAACGCCTGCCCCGGTTGCGCCCCCTTCACGCCGATAAAGGCATGTCCCGCGCGGAATTGATAGCGCAAGTCGTTCTCCACACCTAACGTCCGCAACGCGTCGACCGCCGGTGCCTGCAAGTTGCGCGACACGTCGTCAATCGCCACTCCGGCGACGATCTCACCCGCCGGCAACTCTACCACAAATCGCGCCAGTTTTGTGGACTCGTCCGCTGAGGCGAAAGTATCGAAAGCTGCCGCCTGGTCCACCTGCCCTGTGCGCGCGTCGAGCGCGACGAGGTGATAGCCGCGCTCACCCGTCACCACATTTCGTCCAGAGACAAAGATCTCCCCAAAGCGCCCGGCGTCAAATCCCGCGCTCGTGACCGCGAGATCCACCGGCGAAAGGACACCCGTATCGCCGATCGCGTAATCGTCCTCGCGGACGGCGGCAGAGGGCACCGTCTGGGTGGAAAAGACAAATTCGCTCAAACCGTCTCGCAGGACATTCGATGGAACCGCGACGGTGTAATCGCCCCACTGCTCCGTCAATGTCAGCGTGGCCAGCACCTGCCCATTCACCCGCACTGAAACTTTTTGCCCCATTCGCACCCCGCGCAGTCGAAAGCCGACCTGATGGTCCGCGCGCGCCAGTGGAAGCCAAAGGCGCGCCTCTTCTTGCGTTGCCCAGCGATAGCCCGCGCCGTCGGAGACCTGGACGCGCCCCCACCCATCGTCAAAGTACAAACGGGCGGTTTCATCCCGCAGATCAACGCTCTGCAGCGGGGAAGGTGTTTGTGCGATCTCGTAAACCAGGCGAGCATCGTCTCGGTAAATCTCCTTGAGCGGCAGAACGTCCAAGGCGTATTGCAGAACCCGTGGATCCGTGAGGGCGCGGTTCACTTCGACATAGCGGATGTTAAAAAAACGCAGGAGGCTTGACGCCGCGACCTGGTCTTGCGCCTGCCGCGCCTCGTCCACTTCGCGCCCGGTCTCCAGCGCGACGAGAGAATTGAGCACCGGCTGTTCCAGATAATATTGGAATTTGAATGCCGGGTTGCGCGAGGTCAGCCCGCCGATCAGGCGTTTCTGATGGACCGTCTGAAAAAATTCGGCGGTGTAATCGATCTTACCCTGGATCGCCACGCTGTTTCGCCAGCCCAGCGGCAGGTCCAGCACGGCGAAATCCCCCGGCTGTGCGCGAATGGTTTGAAAGACCGGCGGCGAGCGCAAATCGGTGAGAGGGACCGGCAGGACCAACTGTTCGAATGCGAGCAACACGACGAGCGCGGCGACGCTCGCCCGCGCGAGCGTGCGGCGCGATTGGAGCAAAGCCGCGGCGCCCAGCGCGAGCAACGGCGTGAGCGCGAGCATCAGCATCACATTGAAACGCACCGGGTAGCGGTTTGCATTCACGAGCGGGATGGCACGCAGCGCGGCAAACGGCATGGGAATGCCCGTCGTCTCGCCGCCGAGAATGAGAGAGGGACCGAGCAGGATCAAGGCGAAAAAGACGGCGACCGCCATCCAGAACCATACTTCGCGTGAGCGGCGGCGAGAGACGAGTCCGAACGCGGCGAGCAGCAGCACCGCATAGCCGACAAATGCATAACTCGTATTCGCGTTCGTGAGCGCGTTCGCCCACTCGCCCAGGATAGGATGCGCGGCAGAGGGGACAAGGAAACTGATGGGCTCGGCTGAAAAAACCTGCACCCGCCCCAGTCCCGGCGCGAGATAATACCCGTAACGCGCAAAATCGTCGAGCAAACTGATGATGAGAGGACTGGTGCCGACCGCGACGGTGATGAACAGGGCAACCAGATTCTGCAGCAAGTGTTTGACATTGCGAGCAAGGACAATCGCACCGTAGACGAAGTAGAGCACTGTGAGCAGCGCGACAAAAGGAATAAACGTGAGTTCGGTCCAGGCAGTCAGAACGAAATACAGACCCGCGAGCGCGCCGCCGCGCCAGGTCCGCTTGTCCAGGCGCACCAGGTACAAAGCGTAAAACGGAATCCACTCGTTACTGAGCAGCATGAAATGCCCGGCGACGACGTAATTGATATGCCAGGCGCCAAAAGCGTAAAAACCTCCCGCCAGCGCCGCTGCCAGGTCGGAATGGATCTGACAGCGCGACAGGACTTCCCGCGCGAGCAGAAATGTCCCATAGCCCCCCGCCACCAAGGCGAAATAGATGACCAGGTTATTCGCGGCGATCACTCCGAACACAAATTGGAGCGGGAGCGACAGGATGCCGTTCAAAAAGGTCGAGGTATAGGCGACGAGGTTGACGCCGAGCGGGTAATAGAGGTAATCCGTATAGAGCGGACCGGTTCCCAGGTTGAAGAGGGAATACTTGACCCACCACAGGTTCCAGGTCAGCGCGGGGTCGTCAATGCCGTGTCCCGGCACATGCGTATCAAGATGGAACAGGAGCGGATACGTCAGGACGAGCGCCAGCAAGGCATAGACCAGGAGGACGATAGCGTCGGGCCTCAAAAGCAAATGTCTCGGCCTCAAGGGCGTGACTCCCCGGCGAACAGGACCAAGTGGACACTTTCGTCAAAATCGTGCGATGCGATTTTCGAGAGGGAACGCTCCAACCACTCCCGGGTCGGGTCGGGTAAATCCCCCGTCGAGTCGTCGAAGGCGAACCAGACGCGACTATATTGATGGGAGAGGCGAGTCAGGAGCGCCGCGGTGGCGTCATCCCACTGTGCGGGATCGCGGCTCAAGCCATACCATCGGATGCGGGAGCGGTTCTCGTTGAAAAGGAAGGTGGCAAACACGTCATTGTCGAGGATCAATACATCCTGTCCCTGCGCCTCGCGCTGCACCGTTTGCAAGAGAGCGCGGTATCCATCGCCGCCGCCAAAGCGCGCATCCTCACTATAACGGTAGAGGGAAAAGAGACAGAGCACCGCCGCGAGGACGAGTGCCCAGCCAAGCCACCACCCTTTCGCCCTTCCACGAAAAGCACCTACAAGTGAGAAAACCGCGAATGCAATAAACGCGACGGTGAGGACCAGCACCAACCAATCGATGCTGACCTGGCCGGCTGCAACGCGCAGCCACGCGAAATCGACCAGTCTGGGCTTGATCAAATCGAAATAGCCGACCAGGGGTGAAAACACCGGCAGAAAGATGGCATCCGCTTCTGGGTTGGGCGAAATCCTGAGCATCCGCAGGCGGTGAGCCAGCGAGGGAACACTGACTCCCAGCACCTCTATCCCCACGCTCAACAGGCAGAGCGCAAACAGGACGGCGGTGAAAGCAACGTGGGTCCTGCTCTTCCAGTCCACTCTCATCGCCAGTTCGATCGCGGGGGCGACCAGCAAAACCAGAAAAGGCAATACCGGAACCAGGAAACGCGGTCCCCAGTTCGTGCCGCCCCACCAGTAATACCAGGCAGAGAACAGGAGGACGTAATATGCAAACAGCACGGCGATCAGGATTGCCGCGTCCCTGGCGCGCCGGAAAAAGAGGACGAAAGAAACAGGCAGCGCCGCGAGAAAGGGGACGTAGACAAACAACCCTTTGCCCGGGCTGAACAGCAGTCCGTATAATCCCAGCAGGACAGGGTTGTCAAAAGTCTCGTCGGCACGATAGCCGGTCGCAAGGGGATTGCCATAGCGCACCCAGTCGTACCACGCAATAGAGAGAGCAAACGCGCCGAGGACGAGCGCAAACCAGGCGACCCCGCGCCGCGTGCGATAGACTTCCGATGTCTTGAAGACATCGGAAGTCTGAAACCCATACCAGGCGAAAACCGGGAGGAGGGCCGCATTCGTGACCCGCGTGGCGACGGCGAGCCCGAATGCCGCTCCGGCGAAGACGGCGTCCCGCGCGTGGCCCTCCTCCCGAAAACACAGCAAGAAATAAAAGGAGGCAAAGAGCGACGCCAGTCCGAACGGTTCGCTCCAAAATTGTTTCGCGTACACCCACGCGGGCGTGGCAAGCCCGAACACGAGTGCCAGAATTACGCTGGCGCCCACAGAGTAGCGGAGGCGGCGACTCGCCAGATAGACCAGCGCCCCCGTAACGGCAATCGCTATGGAACTGGTGAGCAGCGTGGTCTGCACGAGTCCCACACCGGCAAGCGCGAGCGCAAGCGCGTACAGGGGAACCGCCGCCAAAGAGGTGCCGTACCCATACTTGGCGTAGGACTCGCCATCGCGTGCGATCTCATTCCGCGCCTTGAACAGCGTCCACATCTGGTCCGTATCAAACTGCCCCCGCTTGACGACGCTCTCCGTGACGGAGAACATGGACATGCTGTCCTGCGAGTACAACATCCCGCTGAAGGAGAGCAGATAGACTCCGAACAACACTAGCGCGAGCCACGCCGCCACGCGTCGTTCAGACCGCTCGTTCATTGACCTTTTTCGATTCCGGCACAACCCAGACCAGGATGACGCCGAGTAGTTCCCCGGCGGTGGACCACAAGCGGGTGGCGAGCGCAAGCGCCACCGCGACAGGCGCGGGAAAGAAACTCGCCAGCATCCACGCAAGCGCTCCCTCTCGAAATCCGAGCCCGCTCGGCGTGATGAACGAGATATAGCCAATCCAGTACGCGCCCGCGTTCATCGCGATAAACGCGGGCAATTGCGCCGGAGAGATCTCCGTGGTCGAACTGACGAACAAGTAGAACGCCAGCCCGTTTGTGAGCCACATCGCGAGGGAAAAGAAAGGTGGCACCAACCCCCGCGCAAACGTCGGCACCGGAGCCACGATCTCTCGGCGCATGACGCGCGCGGTGACGGCGACGAGGAGGCGGTTGGCGGGAGGGAGCGCGAATACGATCACGAGCGCGATAAATACGACGGCGACGATGGCAGGGGCGTACGCCTCCACCGCGAGGGGAAGGAGTCCATTCAGAATCTCCGGGCGGACCAGTAGAAATGACAGGCCCAACAGTCCGGCGATGGCGAGCGCAAGCGCCGTATAGACGACCTGGCTGAGCAGGGCGTTGGTCTTGCTCACGCCCCTTTCTTCGACCATGACCATCATCGTCGCCACCTGCCAGATGTTCCCGGGCACGTAACGCGTCAGGTTGGAAAGAAACCACACCCGCGCGCCAAACCCGAAGGTAAAATACTCGCCCAGCGATATGAGGATGCGCCGCCACGCTTCGACGGCAAACCCGCGGGCGACCACCAGGAGGACAAGCGAGATGACAAGACGCGGCCAATCGAATTCAAAGCGAAAATCCGACCGCGCCAGGTCGCCCCAGGTCCGGTAGAGCAAATTGCCTAGGGATAGGAGGATCGCGACCGCCAGCACGAGTCCGGCGATCCGCTTGATTTGCCGGGAATATTCAGAAAGCCAATGCAGCATAAATCTCCGCAAACCGCTCCGCCACCTGTTCGGGGACATACTTTTCGCGTACCCACGCTGCGCCGTTCGCCGCCAGGCGCGCCGCCAGGGGACGGTCGTCCAGCAAGTGCTGGATGGCGCCGGCGAGCGCAGGCGCGTCCTGCTGCGGCACGAGCAACCCGGTCTCGCCGTTCCGGACGATATCCGTCACGCCGCCGGAATCCACGGCGATGACGGCTGCGCCGCAGAGGAGCGCCTCGGCAAGCACCAAACCCATTCCTTCGCGGATGGAAGGAAGCACAAACACGCTCGCGGCAGAATAATATTGCGGCAACTCGACCTGAGGCACTGCACCTGCAAACCGGACGCGGTCCTCGATACCCAATTCCCGCGCTTGCGCCTGTAATGCCGCACGCTCCGGTCCAGCTCCCACAATGGTGAGCCGGGCCGCGCAGCCGCGCTCGCGCAGGAGCGCCATCGCCGCGATAAGCGTGTCGATGGACTTTTGAGCGGTCAGACGGGCGACGGTGAGGACAGTCGGTGGCGAGTGGTGAGTGGTGAGTGGTGAGTGGTAGTCCGTAGTGCGTAATCCGTAATGCGTAATCCGTGATCCGTAAGGAGCGAAGAGGGGGTTTACAGGCATCGGAATGACGCTTAATCGCGCGGGATCTACGAGACGTAATGCCAGCAGTTGATCGCGCAAATAGATCGAGCCGCAGGTGACTGCGCGCGCTCGGTTAAAGACAAAACGCGCCAGCGGGACCGCCGCGCGAGTGCGGCGTAGCATCTCCACGTCCGTGCCGTGGGTCGTCACCACCAGCGGGCACCGCGTCAAGAGTGACACAAGCGCGCCGACCAGACCGCCCGGCAGGGACCAGTGGGCGTGAATGACCTGCGCTCCGGAGGCGCGTTTCACCTGCAAGGCTCGACCGAGAAAAGACAGGTTGAAAGCGATAAACAGCAATTTGTTAAAGAGCCCGCGAGCGACAAACTCGTGCATCGTCCCAGCATAAGCCAACCGCTCCCACCGGTCCGGGGCATAATGAAACCGGTGGACCCGCGCCGAACTCAAGGTTTCGGCATCCGCCAGCCCCGCCGCGTGCGGGGCGACCACCGTGCTCGAGACGCCGGTCGCCGCGAGCGCGTCCGCCAGATGCAAAAGAAACGCGCCCATCGAATCCTCGAGGGTGCGCGGGAAAACATGGGCGAGGACGAGGACGCGCCTAGTTGTGCTCGTCGCCATTCGTTTCGATCTCGCGCAAGCGCGCTTCCAATTCATCTACGCGCTCGTTCTGGCTCACGATCAACTCGGCGAGGAACCCGACCACAAAAAACAACACGCCCACCAGGAGCAGCACCCCCGCAAAATCAAAAATGGGGCGGCGCTGTCCCAGACTGACGACGTACATGATCGCCAGCACGGCAAACGTTGCCAGGGACGCGGTGACGAGCGCCAGCCCCGCTCCTCCGAAAAAGAGCATCGGCTTGCGGGAAAAAGCGATCAGGAACCGGACGACGAGCACGTCCAGAAATGAAACGGGCAGGCGCCCGATGCCAAAGTGAGACTTGCCCTTGCTACGCGGGTAATAGTTGACTTGCACTTCTCCGATCCGGTATCCCTGGGCTGCCGCCAGCATCAGGATAAAGCGATGCCAGTCAGAACGCAGGTGGATGCTTTCAATGACCTCCCGGCGAAAAGCCTTGATCCAGTTCAGGTCGTGGACGGCAAGGCCGAACACCCGACGCGTGACGAGGTTGGCGACCGCCGAGGCCAAGACCTTGCCATCGCGGCGCCCCTGCCGCCAGCCCGCGACGACGTCATAGCCCTCGTCCATCTTGGCAATCAGTTTAGGAATGTCCTCCTCGGGGTCGGATTCGAGGTCGGCGGGTAGGAAAATGACAATGTCCCCGCGACAATGCCGGAAGCCGGTCCGCATCGCTTCCGTCAGCCCGAACGATTTGCGGTGGCGGTAGAGACGGGCACAGGGGTAGCGCGCGGCTGCGGCGACCGCCTGCTCCCAGGTGGCATCGGTCGAGCCATCGTCGACAAAGACGATTTCGCCGGAGAGGCACCCGGTGTTGAACGCGCGGATGATCTTGTCGAAGAGCGGCTGGACGTTTCCGGCTTCGTTGCGCGCGGGGATGAACACGGAAAGCGAGGGGGTTTCTACAGTCATGGCGCGAGGATTATAGCAGAAAGCGCGGTTTTGAACAAAAACGGGGCGAACCGGTCCCCTCCGCTATCGCGTTCGCTTCGCTCATGGTCTTTTAGCTTCGGGGATCTTCGACGGCTCGCCCCTCCAAGATCATTTAAATTCCTTGATCGCATCCACGATCTGATCCACCTGGGCATCGGTCAGTTCGGCGTACATCGGAAGCGAGAGGATTTCACTCGCCGCTTTTTCCGCGTGCGGGAAATCGCCGAGCCGGTAGCCGAGGTCCTTGTAAACGGGCTGGAGGTGCAGGGGAATGGGATAGTGGATGCCGGCGTCAATGCCGCGTTCCTTCAAATGCTTTAACAGCCCATCGCGATCCCGGGCGCGGATGCAGTAGATGTGGTAAATGGGCGTAACGTGCGGCGGGACGTAGGGGGTTACGTAATCGGTGTTGGTCAACAGTTCGGTGTACCGGTCGGCAATGGCACGCCGGCGGGCATTCCAGTCATCCAGGTGCGGCAATTTCACTCCGAGGACCGCCGCCTGGAGCGCGTCGAGCCGGTAGCCGTACCCGATGATCTGGTGCGCGTACTTGTCGCGGCGACCGTGATCGCGCAGCATGCGGGCGCGTTCGGCAAATTCGGCGTTGTCCGTCGTGATCGCGCCGCCATCGCCGTACGCGCCGAGATTCTTGCCGGGATAGAACGAAAAACAGGCGATATCCGCCATCGAACCGGCGCGGCGGCCGCGATATTCCGCGCCGTGCGCCTGGGCGGCATCTTCGATCACGGCGAGGTGGTGCCGTCGCGCGATGTCGAGGATCGGGTCCATCTCCGCGGGCTGACCGTACAGGTGGACGGGGATGAGGGCGCGCGTGCGCGGCGTGATCGCCCGCTCGATCAGGTCGGGATCGATGTTGTACGTGCGCGGGTCGATGTCGACGAGGACGGGTTTGGCGCCGATGACGGAGATCACCTCCGCGGTCGCGATGAAGGTGTGCGTCGTCGTGATGACTTCATCGCCCGGCTGGACGCCGCAGATCAAGAGCGCCAGATGGAGCGAGGCGGTGCCACTGTCCGTGCCGATACAGTGCTGGGCATGGCAGAATGCGGCAAAGTTCTTTTCGAACTCGGCGACTTCTTTGCCGAGGATGAACGAGGTGTTGTTCACAATGCGCTGCATCGCCGCGTCCATTTCAGGCTTGATCGACTGGTACTGCGCTTTAAGGTCTACGAGTGGAATTGGCATTTTGGGTTCCTTTCAATGAGTCTCTCTATAACCGATCAAGAATATTCAAAGAATAGTTTCGAATCGGAGCGCTCAAGGATGTATACCCCACTGCTTGACCCTACCATCCTGTGATCCGGTCGCCAGGAATTTGCCGTCCGGTGAAAAAGTCACTCCGTTCACATCGCCGGTGTGCCCGGCGAGCGAGCCGAGTTCTCGGCCAGTGGCCGCGTCCAGCAGCCTGACCACTCGCTCCCGAGCGGCGATTGCCAGCACCCTTCCATCCGGCGAGAAC
>JBLMXX010000369.1:0-5570 GCA_050257995.1 Acidobacteriota bacterium
GACCGCGGAGCGTGTACCCGGTATTGTCATATTCGCCCTTTGCATTCGCCTGCCAAAAGTCCAGCAGTGCATGGGCAACGGGCTTGCAGTCCGCTGTAAAGACATAGCCCGTAAGAACAAGTCTGGTCCCTGTAATGCCTAGACCGAGCAGAGAAGTGCGTTCGGGCGAGCTTGCTTTAAAGTAGGGTCCCTCCGTCGCAGTGGGGGTCAGACTGCTGGCCGGGGTGCAGCCTGGCACCGTCGTCGAGATCTGCGCCTGTGGTGATGACGGCGCCGGTTGTGGCGGCGAAGCCAACACGACTGTGGGCGCTTGCGCCACCGTCGGCAATGGCGCGACGTATGTCGGCGCATTAGCAGGTGCGCTGCACGCCGCGATCAAAACTGCGCCCACGGCGATTGCCATCGCCAAAACCATCCCACGTCCCATCGAACGAATGCTTTTCTTACTTGATATAATCACCGATATTTCCTCTCGATTCCCACTTGGTGTTAACCCGCCTTCTGCAACATCGCGTCCATTTCGAGAGTGATATTATCGACAATACTCAACACCACCGGGACGCTGGGTTGTTGGATATTGAAATATCCGAACTTGAAACTCGTCGTCGCATGGCACATCCCCTGGTTTCCTTGCGGAGCATCGCAGGTGACGTCCCAGGTCACGGGCTTGGTCACATTCCGAATCGTGAGATCCCCCGAGAGCTTGAAAGAGACCGGGCCGGAGGGCGGCAAGTTCAATGGCAGACCGGGTGCCTCTTTCGGCACAAAGACCGCGTTGGGGTATTGGTCTGTCTGCAATACGCTGCGCTTTAGAAAATTGTCTCGCTGGGACCTGTCACTCTGAAGCGTCCGAAGGTCTACGACGAATTTGCTCTGTGAAGCGTCAATCGTGCCGTCCAGCTTGCCGACGATGGTGCCGGTGACAGAATTTGTCTTGCCGATCGCATCGCTCGGCAGCGATACCTGCGCCAGTTGTTCGCGCACGCGGTAACGCACTTCGCTCTTGTCCGGAACGATCTGGAGGCTGACCGCGCCGCCGGTAGAAGCGGGCGCGTTTGCGGGTGCCTTGGTAGGCGACGTGGAAACGGCTGCGGTGGTGGGCGCGGCAGAAACCTCGGCCGGCTGGGTTGCTGGAACCGGCGCGTTCGCCGCCGCGGGCACGGTAGGCTGAGGGGTTGAACAACCTGCCGCCAGCACTAACATGACGGCGAATATAAATCCATACTGAATTACCTTGCGAAGCATCATCCCTCCTGAAATTTGGTGTAAAGTAATCAACGATGAACAAAGCAATTGTACGCGCGCGGCATTAAAATTCCCCTAGCGAATTCTAAGAATTTGATTAGAGTATTGACACAAGATTCTTAGCATCCTCTCAGGATGAATTTATCCAGTTCTCATTTGATTGTGATATAATTATCTTGTAGGGTATGCATATCCGCGCATAACAAGGAAGTTTGCGATGAAACGTCTGGTGATACCAATGGTGATTTTCACCTCAGCCGCGTTGATTATCCTCTCCGGTTGGCTGGGCTACGCCAGCGTTACTGGACCGATTGACGTAAACCTGCCTCTCACCGCCGCATCGCCAACTCCTAACACATCGGTGCGGATCGTCACCGTCGCGCGCGGCGATGTCCGCCAAGTCCTGACTGTTCCCGGCGAGGTGACCCCGGCGCGCCAACAGCGGTTGGGCTTTTCCGCTTCCGGGCGCCTGGTGGATCTTACAGTCCGAGCGGGCGATTTGCTCGATCAGGGTCAAACCCTGGCACGACTCGACCAAGAACCGCTGAAATTGGCGCTCGCACAAGCCCAAGCAGACCTCGATGTAAAACAAGCCACTCTCGACAAACTCAGGGCGGGTCCCACCGCGTCGGACCTCGCGTCAGCCAATGCCGCAGTCAAAGATGCCCAGACCGCGTTGCAGAATTCCCAATACAATTTGACTGTCGTTCAGAACAGCTCTACTGTCACACAGGCCGTGCGGGACCGCGAATACGAGGCCAATTGGTACGAAGCCAATTACGGCGATTCGCTGCAAAAATATCAGGCCGGCAGGATTGACAAGAATCGCTTGGATTTGGATTACAACAATCTGATAACGGCCAAGGAACGCCTCGAAACTGCGCGCACGCAGGCG
The DNA here is from genome assembly GCA_050257995.1 of Acidobacteriota bacterium. GTDB lineage: Bacteria > Chloroflexota > Anaerolineae > UBA4142 > UBA4142 > JBLMXX01. The sequence continues at coordinate 2,141 of JBLMXX010000369.1, forward strand.
GCTCTCTCTCTCGGCCAAGCGAATCAGCAAGTATCGACCGCGCAGGAGGCACTGCGTAAGGCGCAAGCTGCCCTGACGGATCTGAAAGCCGGATCCATTCCCACGGATGTCAAGCAGGCGGAAAACGCATTACTCGCCGCTCAGTTGGCTTTGAAAAAGGCCCAAGCCGACCTGGACGGTGCTACACTGACAGCGCCCTTTAGCGGTCGCGCACTCTCCGTGTCCGCACAGAAAGGCGACACGGTATCTGCGAATGCCGCCATCATAACGCTCGCCGACCTGACCCAGCTGGAGGTGCAGACGTCCATCGGACAGGAGGACGTCGGCCAGGTCCAGCCCGGCCAATCTGCCTCGCTTACTTTTGACGCGCGAGCCGGCGAAACATTTACGGGCAATGTGAGCCGAGTCGTGCCCACCCGTGCCAGCACCTCCGGCGCGGTAACATACAACGTCTTTGTTGCGCTCGACAAGACTCCACCGGGCTTGCTTCCGGGCATGACGGCAGATGCTGACATCATCGTCGCCGAACGGAAAGGCGTACTGGTCCTCCCGCGCCGTTCCCTTCGCGCGCGGGCGAATGCGACGATACCGGTGTCGGTTGTACAAGGAGGGCAGACGATCTCGCGCAATGTGCGAATCGGATTGGTCGGCGACCTGAATGTGGAAATCCTTTCCGGTCTCCTGGAAGGCGATCAGGTGGTTTCGGCGCAATGAACGAGCCGATTATCGAAACCCGCCGACTGAGCAAGGCATATCCCCGCCGCTCCAGTCAGGCGTTCGCGCTGCGCAGTGCTACCTTCACCATCCAGCGCGGTGAGTTCGTGGCGATCATGGGTCCATCCGGTTCCGGCAAATCCACTTTGCTCTATACCTTGGGTGGTCTTGTCCGACCGACGGGCGGAGAGTATCGGCTGGAGGGACGCGAGATCACTCAGCTTTCAGAACTCGAACTTGCCCAGGTGCGCAACCGGTTCATTGGCTTTGTCTTCCAGTCATTTCAACTTCTCCCCAACCTCAGCGCTCTCCGCAATGTCGAATTGCCCTCCTTGTACAACCAGCAGGCGCGACGGCTGCGACGTGAACGCGCGCGGCAGTTGCTGGAGCAGGTTGGCTTGCAGGAACACATGGACCAGCGACCACCGGAACTCTCAGGCGGCGAAGCCCAGCGCGTGGCGATTGCCCGCGCGTTAATGAATAATCCGCCCCTGATCCTGGCGGACGAGCCGACAGGTAACCTCGACAGTGTGAACGGCCAATCGGTGATGGCGCTGATGGCTGATCTGCACCGCGAGGGTCGTACCGTTATCATAGTCACGCACGACGCCGAAATCGCACAGCGCCATGCCGACCGCATCCTCCATATTCGCGATGGGGTTCTGGAGGATAAATAGCCCATGCACCTTCTCGATAGCCTGCAAACGGCTCTAGAGAGTTTAGCGAATAACAAGCTGCGCTCATTCCTCACCGCCCTCGGTATCATTATCGGCGTTGCTTCCGTGATCGTGATGGTGGCGCTCGGCACCGGCGCGCAAGAAGCAGTCCAGAACCGGTTCCGCGGCCTGGGTTCCAACGAGATGACGATCAGCCAGCGCCGGGTCCCAGGGTCTAATCCGGGGGCGAGCAAGCCGATCACTTACGAGCAAGCGGTAGGACTGAAGGATCTGCCATCCATCGCCTCCGTCCAAGCGAGTCTGAGCGGGAGTGGGACGGTCGTGCGAGGGCGCGACAGCGTCGACGCGACAACACTTTTGGGCGTGGCATCAGATTGGATCACCACTCAGAATCCCGGCTACGTCGCCATCGGCGAGTTCTTTGGCGCGACCGATGTAGAGGACAAGACCCGGGTAGCCGTAATCGGAACGACCGTGGCGCTGCAACTCTTCCCGGACGAAGACCCAGTCGGGCAAGAACTGCGCATCAACCGCTTGCGGTTTCAGGTCATTGGTGTGATCAAGGAACTGGACCGGCCCGATCCCAGGGTTGACCCGAATAACCAGGTCATCATGCCGATTGCCACCGCCGTGAGCGATCTGTTTGGTAAGGACCGATCCGTGGCAGTGCGGGTCAAAGTGAAAGACGAGAAGCAGATTGCAGCCGCGACGCAAGCCATTAAGGACTATTTTCGCCAAGCCCACGATACGCCGGATAACCAGCAGGTAGATGTGGACGTGTTCAGTCTGAACCAAATCACCCAGGCGCAGTCCGAGTCGGCACAGACGTTCGCGTTACTGCTGGTCGGCATGGCGGTCGTCTCGTTAGCGGTGGGTGGCATAGGTATTATGAACGTAATGCTTGTCTCGGTCACCGAACGAACCCGCGAGATTGGAGTGCGGTTGGCAATTGGCGCGCAGCAGTGGGATATCGTCCAGCAGTTTCTCATCGAGTCGGTGGCGCTGAGTCTGAGCGGGGGGCTCATCGGCGTGGCAGTCGGGATTTTGGTGATTCCGTTGTTGACCGCCTACCGCCCGGACCTTCCGGCGGTATTGACCTGGCAGAGTATTCCCCAGGCATTTGGCGTGGCGCTCGCCGTGGGCACCGTCTTTGGAATTTACCCAGCCATGCGCGCCGCGCGGCTCGATCCCATGGAGGCACTGAGGTATGAGTAAGATGAGCGTGCAACCCGCGAGGAAGAAATCACGCCGGTGGCTGTTGATCAGTCTGGGGCTGTTGCAGATTCTCCTGATGGGCTCGGCATTCGTAGGCGGACGAATGCTGGCGGCTCAGAACCAGCGTAACAGCCGGTCGCCCTCTGCAGGTCAGCTCCCGTCCCAGTTGCCCAAAGACCCGGCGGCGGCCACCGGCTCTGTGACCAAGATTCAAGACACGGTTATCACTCTCGCCAGACGCGGAGGAGGAAGTAATCAACCGGCCGGACCAAGTGCAAGCACCGGGACTGAGATCGCGGTCACCGCAGATACAAAGTATTTTAAGAACACGTCGTCGAGCGGACCTGGACAGGGGCCGAACAACGCACCACAACAAATCCAGGTTGAGGCGGGAACATTGAATGATTTAAAGGTCGGCGGCAACATAACGGTATGGGGTCAAAAAAATGGGGAACGCATTACGGCGGAGGTAATATACATCCAATCCGCAGGCCGCTGAGTCAAGCGCCATGGTACGGTTCGGGAAAAAACAATGCCCAATGATCAAGCCGTTGGGCATTGTTTTTGATTCTCTTCTCAGACTAGCGTCTTCCAAAACCTCTGCCGGGCATATTGCCGGGACCGAACCCGCCGCGGCCAGGCAAATTACCAGGACCAAATCCGCCGCTGCCGAAGGGGAAAACAAGACCCCTCCTGTTGAGAGCGATATTGTCCGGGGTGAGATTTGTCTTGAGCGAATCCGCTTGAGCTTGGGTGATCTTGCCGTCCTTGACCGCCTGGTCGAGCGCGGCCTTCTCGGCATCGGCAATCGCCGTCCTGAGCTT
>JBLMXX010000370.1:0-8388 GCA_050257995.1 Acidobacteriota bacterium
TGCTGTGGCGCAATCGATACCTGACCTTTGTGCGCCTTTACAAAGGACGAGAGGACGTCATTGCCGAACGGCGAGATGGGCAGTATGTCCCGGTCATGGGAAGCGGTCTCACCCTGGAGAAATTCCTGGATCACATCCAGATGAAAAAGGCTTTTGCCCTTTACAACAAAGACGATGCGGGCCGCGTCAGTTTCGGGTTGTTTGACGTCGATATCCTTCCCCGCGATCAAGGCTGGGAGCAACTGCTCCCGGCGATGGGTGAGAAGAAAAGGGAAACTGCCCGCATCATGCAAACCTTGATGGAAATGGGTCTAGATCGCCGTAACCTGTTGATCGAGTTCCCCACGGTCGGCTTTCATCTCCTCTTGTTTTTCGACCAGCCCGTCCCCGCCAACGCGCTCAAAACCGTGATGCGTTTCGTCCTCAGAAAATCCGGCTTGGAACAGGTCCCCTTCTACCCACGTCAGGTCGAAGATGCACCATGGGGTGACCGGGTCCAACTCCCGCTGCGGATCAACCTCAACACCTCCCGCCGTTCCAATTTTGTCCGGGATCTCGAGTCCTTTGACCCGGAGCATTACGCGGCGGAACCGGATTTCTCCGCGCTGGAACAAGTCATCCCCATTCACTCCGGATGGGTCCGCGAGATGATGAGTCGATACATGCCCCCGGTTACTTGAGACTGTTTTGCAGCCCTTGAATCAACTGCTCTTTCTCCGCAGGGGTCAGCCGCGCTTCAGGATGCAGCATCAAATAGTCAACCGGCGGCATGACGCCGTCGCGGATTCGCCCCGCCATATCCCGCGCGAGCCGTATCTTGCGGCTTGACGACAGCCGGGTAAGCTCCGAAAGGTTGAACTGCTGGCGCGCGCTGGTCACATGCACTGCCGTAATCCAGGAGCCCGGAGCCACGTACGAGTACCAGGGCCATTCGGTCTCGTTGCTGTGACAATTCATGCACGCCCGGCTCACCAGTTGTTGGGTCTGAGGCGTGTCCCATTGAACCGTCCCATGCACCGGCGGATTTGTGCGCGAGATAGGCACGAACTGCATCGCCGCAAGCACAATGACCGTGATCGCGGCGACGCTGACCAGCGCCTGCACGGCTTCGCGTCGATAATCGACATTGAGCGGCAACCTGGGATTAGCTCCGGCGGTTTGGCGCAACGCGCGCAGTCCGACGACAATACTTGCTGCAGCCAGGACCGCCATCCCCGCCATGAATCCGCCACCCATCTCGAACGGTGTAATCAAGCCCGCCAAGCCCTCCGAATTCGGCGGTGCACCTGCCGGCGGCGGCACGCCCTGAGTGGTAACGACGATGTTGATGGCTGCGAGCATCGCCAGGCCGAGGACGATGCCGGGCATGCCGGCAATACCCGTCAATATCATCGCGGTCTTTAGAATTCGGTTTCCCAGGTTCGCACGAGCGGCGACGATGAGCACGGCAATAATGCCCAGGACCGCGCTGGCGGCGAGCCACGCCGCGGCGAGACTGACTTTAATAGCGTTCTGCATATCCAAGAGCGATCCCAAGGTTGCCAGCCCCAGTAGATTAGCCATCCCGGCGGCGAAGGTCGACGTCAGCAAATAAGCCGGCAGGACGTTCAGCCATTTGCGAAATCGCCCGACCGGCTCAAGCGCGACCGGGACGGCGATGGTCATTGCGGCCGCGAAAAGCATTACCACGGTTAGCGCTGCCGCAAGCTGTGCAATTGTCCTCGTCGTGTCGAGCCCAGCCGCCCTCCGAAAGACAAGCCACACTTGACCACTCACCAGGTCGACGATCCAAAAAGCAAACAAAAGTAATGCGAGAAAAAATAGCGCAAGCATCAGGGGAACCCGGGTCCCTTTCATTACATCCTCCTTGCCCCATTATACGTCCAGCCGCGCGTTTTGGTTCAATCTCAAATCGTGCGAACTCACCGTCATCTACCTTTACGAATTCTTAATGAGGATTGCAGATACAAACACCGCCAGGCCTGCGTATACTCGTCAAGAAAGAGCGACCTCTTGCACCTAACCAGACATATCCGTGTTGGCAAGACCTGGTCCGTCATGACCGGGGAATCAAAATTCGATCGAGGAGAAGAATTACATGACCACCGCACGTTATACCATTTTCGCCGTCGCGATTCTTGCGATGGCAGTTCTTGCACTCGCCGCGTGCGCACCCGCGCCGACGGCCACGCCCGTCCCGCCACCGCCGACCGCGGTTCCAGCCGCCAAGGCGCCCACGGCCGCACCGCCAACCGCTGCACCGACTGCGGTACCACCCACGGCCGTACCGCCGACTACAGCACCCACGGCTGTACCGGCGACAGCCACCACCGCTCCGGCACCGACGTCGGCGCCGATCACAAGAACGGGGTCGATCAATGTGACCAACGACGCCAAGTACGGCAAGATCCTCACCGATGCAGGTGGCATGACACTGTACATGTACCCGAACGACACGCATGCCACCAGCACCAGCAACTGCTACGACGCCTGTGCCCAGCGTTGGCCTGCCCTACTGGCCGATGCGAACGGCAAGTTCGATATCAAGAGCAGTGATTTGGACGCCAAGCTGTTCGGAACGACGACCCGGAAGGACAACACCAAGCAAATCACGTTCAACGGCTGGCCCCTTTACTACTGGCAGAATGACAAGAAACCCGGCGATACTCTGGGCTTTGGCGTTGGCGACATCTGGTGGGTCATGACGCCCGACGGCGGCATCATTACCGGTCAGTCGACCGTTGCCTTTGACGTGCCTCTGGGAGCAGGTCGCGATGGGGATCAGTCCGGCACCGCAAGATTGACCGCCAAGGGAAACCAGACCGATGTGGCTCTCACCATCAAAGCCGGCGCCGCCGGTGCCGCACAGCCCGCGCACATTCACGCCGGCGCGTGCCCGGCTCCCGGCGACGTCAAGTACCCGTTGAAGGATGTGGTTGATGGCAAATCGACGACGACCGTTGACGTCCCGCTCGCGCAGTTGCTGACCGGCGGATTCGCCATCAACGTGCATCAGTCCGCTGCAGAGATTGGCAAGTACGTCGCATGCGGCGGCATCCCGCAAGGTTCCGTCGTGAAACTGGACAAGGGTCGCGACGGCAATCAGCCCGGCACCGCCGTCCTCCTCGCCAACGGGACCAAGACCGATGTGTATCTCTTCATCAAGGTGCTCGTCGATGTCGCACAGCCCGCGCACATCCACACAGGTGCGTGCCCGGTCCCCGGCGACGTCAAGTATCCGTTGACGGATATTGTCAACGGCAAGTCCAAGACAACCGTCGACGTGCCGCTGGCGGATCTGCTCAAGGGTGGTTTCGCCATCAACGCCCATCTGTCCAAGGCAGATATCGGCAAGTATGTTGCCTGCGGCGCCATCCAATAGCCCGAGGCGCCGTCGACGACCTCTTTGACGAACGACATGCTGCCCTTGGCAAGTCTGAAACGGCCAAGGGCAGCCTCCTTTAGGAGTGATGCTCAGGATGCGATTCACCGTTTTATTATTTTTGATCTCTATTACCGCCTGGGCGGTTGGCTGTTCATCTTCCTCCACACCGCCGCCGACCGCCGCGCCTCCACCCTCTGCACCCAATGCCGCACCAGCGGTTACGGCAACTCCGGTCGCCCAGGCTGCCGCGCCCACCGCGGCTACACCATCGCCGGTTGCCCAGGCCACCGCGCCGTCGCCATCGGCTATCTTGGCGCCCAAGCCAGAGTTCACGGTCGAAGCGTATGACGATTTCTTCCGCCCCGAAAAGATCACGATCACCGTCGGTACCAAGGTGACCTGGGTCAACCTCGGGAAGAAGGACCATACCGTAACCTACGGGACGCTATTTGACGGCGATCTCAAAGTGGGGGATACCTTCTCGTTTACGTTTGACAAGCCCGGTACGTACCAGTACTACTGCGTCACCCACAGCGAATCAGATACAGAAGGGATGGTCGGCACGATTACCGTGTCGCCCCCATAAGGGATGTCGGCGTGATAACACCAGCCCTCCGCTACAGCCGGGGGCTGGTGTTTTTATTCTCCTTTTGACGGCCGGTGTCGTTATTTGCGTCCCAGAGTCAATCGTGCTAAAAAAGAGTCAGTGGTAAGGGCATAGCGTCTATAATCCTGAGGGCAAAGCCCGGTCGAAGGATCATCAAATGCTTTGTCCCCACGGACCCTATTTCGCGCCGAGTCAAAATCAATGCCGGACATTCCCTTTACAGTACTGCTCATGATCGCGTTGGCGCTCGTCTTTGATTTCCTGAACGGCTTTCACGACTCCTCGAACATCGTCGCCACGATGATCGCTTCGCGTGCGCTCAGTGGACGTCAAGCGCTCTCGATCACGGCAGTCGCACACTTTGTGGGACCGTTCCTGTTCGGCGTCGCGGTCGCCACGACCCTGGGCAACGAAGTGCTCAACGACAGCCAATTGAAAATGTCCGTCGTCCTGTCGGCGCTTGTTTCCGCCATCGTGTGGAACCTCATTACATGGTGGCTGGGCATTCCTTCGAGCTCATCGCACGCGCTTGTGGGGGGACTTATTGGCGCGGCAATAGTGGAGAGCGGAGTTGGAGTGATCAAATGGGCGGGCCTGAGCAAAGTCGTCCTGGCGTTGTTGATCTCCCCGCTCATCGGGCTCGTGGTCGGCTTTCTCCTGATGAAGACGGTGCTCTTTCTGGCACGCGCCGCGACCCCGAGCATTAACCTATTCTTTAAAAAAAGCCAGGTGGTAACGGCAGTTGCTTTGGCGCTTTCGCACGGGACCAACGACGCACAAAAGACGATGGGCGTCATTACAATGGGGCTGGTCGCTTCTGGAACGCTGAGCGAATTTCACGTTCCGTTGTGGGTGGTGGCGATCAGCGCGGGTGCCATCGCGCTCGGCACGTGGACCGGCGGCTGGCGGCTGATCCGGACCCTGGGCAGCAAATTCTTCAAGGTGCGCCCGATTCACGGTTTTACCACACAGATTGCATCCGCAGGCGTCATCATGGCGGCGGCTTTGTCCGGCGGACCCGTCAGCACGACCCAGGTAGTCAGTTCCGCTATTATCGGCATTGGCTCTGCCGAGCGACTCTCCAAAGTCCGCTGGGACACCGCAGTTGAAATCGTGGCGGCGTGGGTGCTGACGATTCCGGTGTCTGCCGTTCTCTCCGCGGGTGTGGGGCTCGTATTGAGGAATTGGTTCTAGACAAAACAGTGTGAGGAGCATCGCCCCTCACGGTGCTGGATCGCTGAACTGTACCACCCCGCGTTGGCCGTTCGTCAGCCACGCGGGGTCTTGTATTCGGTACCGCTCTGCCTCGCCGGGACGCAAGCCGGCAATCAATTCCGCTTTCAGCGTCCGGAGCGCAGCGAGCGGCGCGGGAAAATAACTCACAATCGCATCAAAAGGCGTCGCCGGCAGCCAGTGGCAATCACCCAGGAGCCGCCGGTAATTAGCATCCCCTTTAGAAATCACCAGGCTCGCGGGCGCCAGGTCCACCCTGAGGTCCGGAGGCATTTCAAAAAAGAACAGGCAGGTCGTCCAGAAAGGATGCTCGGCAAAGATGAAATGCCTGACCTCGCGTTCTTCCTGCAAGTGACGCCCGAGCCGCGCCACCTCGGACACAGTGGACTGTGCGAGCGTTCCCAGCGAAAATTCAGCATCCTTAATCATGCCGTCGGAGACAAAGAACGGTTGGGGTTTCAGGTGCAGCGTGATCCGGCTCGCCAGACCTTCGCGCAAGAGGAAATCGGCGAGCGCGAAATCGAAGAGCAACTCGGTCCCGGCATTGTCGCAGATGAAATCCACTTGCCCCCCGCGCCGCGCGATCAGGTGCTCCCAGACGCGCGCGGTGTCGTCCACTACCAGGTTCGCCGCCTCTTGCTCGAGCGCGAGCGCGCCCGGATCATTCTGCGACACATTGTAACTCAGGTCGGTACGATTGCCCCACACACTCGCATGCAAGAGCGCCTTGAACGCGTCCTCAGGCAGAACGGGCAGATTTTGCAGGATGGCGTGCAGGGCATGCGGACCCGCATCCGGTCTCAATTCGGCGTTCTTTTGATTGGCATAGGGGTCGCGCTGATACGATGGACCCGGAACAAAATAGCCCGTTGCCTCCAGCACCCGGCGATAAAAGAATGCTTCCGCCCAATACCAAGGCACGTCGAGCCACGACTTGCCGATGTATTCCTGCGAGTGCAAGTCCCAAAATCGTCTGTCCGGCGCGTCCTGGTGCAAGGGGGTAATTACGCCACCCGTGATTTCGTCGTGCAGGGAATTAAGAGCTTGCAGGATCTCGGGGGGGAAATCATTTGCCGCTATGGTGTCTTTAACGATGCGCGGGATGCGCACCTCAAATGTGCGCCGCGCGAACGATCCCTCTTCCGAGGTGAGGATGAGGGGCGGCAAGTTGGTTGGGTCAAATTCTTTCATGCTTTATCCGATCGTGTCGTTTCTCTTTAGATTTGGGTTCTTTCAGCCACATGCTCATTTGCGCCGGCTGAGCAGATGAGCATCAATGTGCTTGCTTTTTTAGAGCACGCTCAGCCATATTCCGAGCGTTTACGAAAGCAGCGACTGATCTTTCTACATCCACCGTGGTCGTCGCCCAGGAACATACACTGATCCGAATGACCTGCTCGCCGTTCCAGACCGCCCCACCGCACCAGCATTCCCCCGAGTTTTGGATATTTTCCAGCGTCGCCTTCGTGAGCTCTGGTGCATCACAGGCAACCAGGACTTGATTAAAGACCACATCATTCAAAATACGAAATCCTCGGGTTTGCAGTTGACTGGCAAATAGCCCGGCGTGACCACAAAGGCGATCGACCAATTCCTCCACGCCATCCTTTCCAAGAGATTTCATCGTTGCCCACAGTTCGACGACTCGCGCGCGCCGCGACATTTCGGGCGTGTAAAGCATGCCATCCCGTTTATCGCTGTAAACGATATATGAAGCGGTCGCTTGCACTGCTGAAACGAGAGCATCACGATGTTTGCAGAGAACGATGCCACAATCATAAGGAGCATTGAGGGTTTTATGCCCGTCGACGGACCACGAATCTGCCTTTTCAATGCCACGCGTCAGGACCTGCTTGGTTCGTGATGCGGCAGCCCAAAGACCAAAGGCTCCGTCGACGTGAACCCAAGCATCCGCGCGTCGGGCGCGGTCACATATCTCGTCGATCGGGTCGAATGCGCCAGAATTGACGTTTCCAGCCTGAGCGATCACAAGACAATGACTGTCCAACTCGGGCAGCTTGTCTACCAGCATGCGTCCCTGAGCGTCCGTAGGGACTAGCTCCACGCGTGCGCTCCCAAGTCCCAACAAGCCGAGGGCTTTGAACACGGTAGCGTGCGCCTGTGCGCCGAGTACGACGCGAAGCGTTGGCGCGCCAAACAAGCCGTCCGAATTCACATCCCAACCCAGACGTTTTAGCAATTCATTGCGCCCGGCGGCGAGTCCGCACAGCGTCGCCGTCGAAGTTCCGCTGACAAAGCCCGCCGCGGTTCCAGCGGGCAGATGGAGGAGATCGACGATCCATTTTTCGCAGACGGCTTCCAGCTGAGAGACAATAGGCGATATGACGTACAACGCGGCATTTTGATCCCACACATCCGACAGCCATTTGGCGGCTAGAGCCGAGGGGACAGAGCCCCCGACGACAAATCCAAAGTACCTTCCGCCAGTTTCGGCGACGGTGGCGGGTGATCCATATTCATGCAACAATCGCAGGATTTCATCCGGACTGCACGGTGTAGGTGACAAGGGTTCATCAAAAACAGTCAGCGCCCTGATCGCCTCATCAGTAGGGAAAACATTCCGATCATATACGCCATCCATGTAGGCATACGCATAGGATTTGGCTTGCTCGAAAACTTCTCTACCGCGGATTTGCGAGACCATTTCTTCCTGAAGATTCTGTGCTTTCATTCGGCAATTCCTTTGTTCTCGGTGGCTGTCCAGTCTGCATAGTTGGCTTGTATCTGCTCGACATGTTCGGGAATATGCCGCTCGTATGTATCGAGCCAGTCGTCCATCGTGATGACACCCATCTCCGTATGATTGACAGTGTTTGACCAAACCTGCTCGGGTAAATCCTTGATGAGCGTGTACGACTTGTACCGCAACCATTTGAACAGTTCCAAGGCGTCGTCAGTGCTTTGGTCGTGATAGCGCAGGTCGCGCGCCCACTTGTTTTCGTCATACCCCAGCACGGTACTGCCGGGTTCCGCGAGAAAACGGCGGCATCGAATATAGCTGTTGACTTCGCTGTCGGCAATGTGGACGAGGATTTCGTGGATCGTCCATCGGCTGGGGGTTGGCCTGAACTGCCACATTTCCCGTGGCAGACGTTCCAACGCCGAGACCAGCCGCTGATAGGCTGTTCCATAGGATTCTATT
>JBLMXX010000371.1:0-11965 GCA_050257995.1 Acidobacteriota bacterium
ACATTCTCAGACGTCTCTTCGGAATGATCCCCGTGCTCTTCCTGGTGAGTCTGATTGTCTTTTCCATCATTCACCTGACGCCCGGCGATCCCGCTTTGTTAATGCTCGGGGAAGAAGTCACCCCGGAAAAATTGAGTGCATTGCGGCATCAACTGGGGCTGGACCAGCCCATCCCGGTCCAGTATGGCTTTTGGCTTTCCCAAGTCCTGCGAGGGGATCTGGGACGTTCTGTCCGCACGCAGCAACCGGTAGTGGAGGCGATTCTCCAACGCCTGCCCCCAACCATCGAGTTGACCTTGTTTGCAATCGTGATCTCACTCTGCATTGCGATCCCCTCAGGCACTCTCTCCGCCGTGCGTCGGAATTCTGCGTCCGATTTGATCAGCACTACTCTGGCGTTGTTGGGAATCTCGATGCCCAGTTTTCTCCTCGCCATTCTGCTCATCTTTGTCTTTGCACTCAAACTGCGCTGGTTGCCCCCGATCGGATACACGCCGATCAACCAGGACGTGATCGGGAACATTAAAGGAATGATCCTGCCCGGGCTGACCCTGGGTGCGGCTACGGCCGCGCTCGTTTCCCGGCAAACCCGGTCCAGCCTGCTCGAGGTGCTGCACGAGGACTATATCCGCACAGCGCGCGCCAAAGGCCTGGCAGAACGCACGGTCATATTGGGTCATGGATTGAAGAATGCCATGATACCGGTCGCCACGGTTATTGGCCTGCAGGTTGGCGCCCTGCTGGGTGGCGCGATTATTACCGAAACGATTTTTGTGCTTCCGGGTGTGGGACGGCTTGTGGTCGATTCTATTTTCTCGCGAGATTTTCCGCTCGTGCAGGGGACGGTGTTGTTCCTGGCACTCATCTATCTTTTTGCCAATCTAGTCGTGGATGTTCTCTATGTCTTTCTCGACCCGCGCATTCGATATGGATAGGCAAACGGCGGGCAACGTTCCCATGTCGTTTTAGGTCTCTATGGCAATCGGAAACAAGGTGAGTTCTCTACCCGGTCTCAAGCCGATCATGACGGAACCCTTTCGTCCAAATCCGCGCGCCGGCGGGGTGCGTGATTTTTTCTCCCGCCTCATCCACGCGCGACTCGCCGGCACAGGTTTGTTTTTGATTACCCTCTTCGTGGTGGCAGCCCTATTCGCGCCCTTGATTGCGCCCTACAGCCCGACTAAACAGCAGGTCACAAATGCGCTCAAATCCCCCAGTGCCGAGCATTTGATGGGGACTGATGGATTGGGGCGAGACGTATTCAGCCGGGTCTTGTATGGCGGACAGGCGTCTTTGCAAGTCGGGTTTCTTTCGGTTGCAATCGCATTGTTCTCCGGCGTTGCGCTGGGGCTGGTGGCAGGCTACTGGAGCAATTCGCTGCTTGAAACGGTCATCATGCGCGCAATGGATGCACTCCTTGCATTTCCCGCCCTGGTACTGGCACTCGCATTTGTGGCGGCACTGGGTCCGGGCTTGAACAACGCGATTATCGCCATCGGGATTGTCAATATCCCTGCGTATGCGCGGCTCACGCGCGGGCAAGTGCTCTCCCAAAAAGAGCATGAGTATATTGAGGCAGCACGCACCGTCGGCGCTTCGCATTTGCGCATTATCATCCGGCACCTTTTGCCGAACATTTCAGCACCCTTGATCGTCCAGGCGTCCTTAGGGTTTGCCGTCGCCATTCTCGCCGAAGCCGCGTTGTCATTCCTGGGGCTCGGCGTGCAACCGCCCACCCCCTCGTGGGGCGAGATGCTCAACTCTGCGCGCGGCTATCTGGAGATCGATCCCTGGCTGGTAGTAGGACCGGGGGCGGCTATTTTCCTGGCGGTCCTCGGTTTCAACTTTGTGGGAGACGGAATTCGTGACGTGCTGGATCCGCATTTGAGAAATCTTTGACGAATTTCCAACAAGGATTCTGATGGCCGGTTCCATTCTGAGATTTTCGATATGGAGATAGAAGCAAACATGGCAGACACTCACGATCCTCGTATCAATTACGCCCCGCAGGATTTCGATCCTATTAAGGATTTGCCCAAGGGATTTTACGACTTGCTCCTGCCTCTGCATCGCGACTTGACGTCGCGCCAGCAGGCGCTCGTCGCGAAACGGGCGGAGGGGCTTGCCAACGCCCATCGTGGCAAACTGCCAGACCACCTCCCGCCGTCACCCGCCACAGAGAGCGAATGGCACATTGACTTGCCGGACTGGTGCGCCGACCAGCGCAATCAGATGACGGGACCGGCGGATGATGCCGAATTGTCGGTTAAGATGCTAAACTCCGGGTCACCCGGCGTGATGCTCGACGTCGAAGACTCGATGGCCAATTACTGGCCGAACCTGTTATCCGGAATAGAGAACATCGTGTCCGCCTTGAAAGGGGAACTGACCTATTTCGATGCCAAGCGAAACCAGACAGTCGGAATCAACGACCCAAAGAGCAAGACCGTTATCTGGCTTCGCCCGCGCGGTCTGCACCTGAGCCAAGGCGGCGTCATGAAAGATGAGCTAATATCCGCTTCGCTCTTCGACGTCGCCATGTTTGCGTACCAAATCGACCCGTCGTGGATGAAGCACCCTCTCGCCATCTATATCCCCAAATCGGAATCCGCGGAGGAGGCATTATGGTGGCGCGATCTCTTTGAAGAAATCGCACGTTTGCGTGGGTGGGCGTTCAATTATATCAAATGTATGGCTCTAGTCGAATCCCATCCGATGGCGTTCCAGATGGAGGAATTCCTCTACAATTTGCGCGAGCACATCCTGGGCTTGAATCTGGGGCGCTGGGACTATATGGCAAGCCTCATCCATTTCAATCTGCAGGATCCCCGGTGGGTCCTGCCGGACCGGAATACGATCCCGTTCGACGTCCCCTTTTTCCAGAACCTGCGCGAACTTTTGCCCGAGATCTGTCACAAGCGTGGTGCCATGGCCATCGGCGGCATGACGGCGCTCTATCCCAGCCGCGAAGACCCCGAGCTGAACACCCGCGCCCTCGCCATCCTCGAAAAAGATAAGAAGAACGAAGCCAACTGCCTGATGGACGGCGCCTGGACCGGGCACCCGGACCAGAACGAGGTTGCCGTGACTCAATTCCCGGCACCGAACCAGTTGCACGCGCGCCGTCCAAATGCACCACGTTATCCTAACCTTCGTCCCGTACCGGAAGGCGTTGGCAAAAAGAGTTTGACCGGGACGCGCGCCGCCGTCAGGACGGTGATCCGTTACCGAAACGGAGTGCTGAACGGCAAAGGCGCCAGTCTCCTCGACGGCTATATGGAAGATCTGGCGACCGACCGTATCTACCGTTTAATGATTGCGCAACGCGCAATGCATTCAAACCTCACGCCCGTTCTCGACGACGCAGGCGAGCCGGTCCTGCACACGCCGCAATTCGTCACGCGGCTGTTTGACGAGGAACTGGAACGCATCCTCAGCGAATTACCGGCGGATGTCCCCGAAGTTGCCCGCGACAAGTATCGCCAGGCACGGCAAATCAGCGAAGAGATGATCACGCATGGGCAGTTCAACCCCGTGTGACAGCAATGGTAGAACCGGAAGAGCCTGGCAAAAGAATGACAACAAGGATTCCGGGAGTTC
The DNA here is from genome assembly GCA_050257995.1 of Acidobacteriota bacterium. Taxonomy (GTDB): domain Bacteria; phylum Chloroflexota; class Anaerolineae; order UBA4142; family UBA4142; genus JBLMXX01. The sequence continues at coordinate 3,601 of JBLMXX010000371.1, forward strand.
TCCACCCGCTCAGATGAGCGCGCTTGGCACTTTATCCGCTAAATAGAATCTCCTCGCACTTGATTCACAGCACTTGCTGGGCTGTCTTGTGTTATAATAGACAGTACCCCTTGTCCGAGGAGAATTCGCGTGCTCACATCGCTGCTGACAGAACCTCAACTGGAACTGCTCCGTGAAGAAAAACAGGTCCTGGGAGAGATCCGCCTGCGGCTCGCACAGCTGGATATACCGCGCCCCGCTCTCGAGACTCTTCAGCAGGCAATTCTTCAACTTGATGAACTATTCCTCATTGTCGTCGTAGGCGAATTCAATGCGGGCAAGTCGGCGCTGATGAACGCCCTCTTCGGACAGCCGATCCTGCCAGAGGGCGTGACGCCGACCACATTTCGCGTGACGCTGGTGAAATGGGGGGAGCAGGTGACCGAAAAAGTGGTGGACGAAAACTTTGCAGTGGTCACTCACCCCCTGCCGCTGCTGCGCGAAGTGAACATTGTCGATACCCCCGGCACCAATGCCGTCATCCGGCATCACGAGCGGCTGACCGAAGAATTTGTCCCACGAAGCGACCTGGTCCTCTTTGTTACCTCGGCAGATCACCCCATGACCGAAAGCGAGCGGCAATTCATGGAGCGCATCCGCGCGTGGGGCAAAAAAGTCATCATCGTCTTGAACAAAATCGACATCCTGGATAACCAGGCGGCCCTTGAAGAAGTACGCCAATTCGTCCTCAAGTATGCACAGCAGGCGCTTGACGTCACTCCGGAACTCTTTCCGGTCTCTGCGCGCCAGGCGCAACGGGCGCAGGCACAGCCCGATTCTGCCCAGAGCAATGACTGGCGTATTACCAGCGGCATTAATGCACTGGCAGATTACATCGACGCAATATTAAAGGACAAGACCCAACTGGAACTCAAATTTGCCAACCCGCTTGGCGTGGCAGACCATATCATCGAGCAGGCGCAATCGACCACCGCACAGCAAGCGGAGGCGCTCCAGGGCGACCAGGAAACCGTCAACTCACTCGAGTCCCTCGTCGCCGGATACGAGAAAGAACTGAATGCCGAATTGGCGCCGCGCCTCGCCGAAGTAGACAATATCCTGAATCGCCTCCAGGAACGCGGGCTTGACTTTTTCGACACGACGCTGCGCTTGACTAATATCGCGACGCTCGCGCGTGGAGACCAGGTACGCGCACAGTTCGAAAAGCAGGTCCTGGGCAGCGTGCCTCAACAGATCGAAGAGCACGTCCACCGGCTGATCGATTGGTTGGTCGAAAAGGACTTACGGCAGTGGCAGCAGGTTATGGCTTTTCTTCAACGACGGCAGGCGAATTATCCGGACCAACTGGGCGGCGAAGCCATCCGCCCATTGGATACACGGCGGCGCGCCCTGATCGACTCGGTCGGAAGGACAGCGCAAACTATTGTCCAGAGCTACGATCGGGAGAAAGAGGCACGCGAACTGGCAATCTCCGTCGAGAACACAGTGGCGCAAGTCGCTCTGATCGAGGCAGGCGCCGTCGGACTCGGCGCCCTGGTGGTTACGCTGCTGGCTTCGTCCGTCGCAGACGTGACCGGCTTGCTTGCCGCCGGGACTCTCGCGATCGTGGGCTTTTTCGTCATTCCCTACAAACGCCAGCAAGCCAAAACCCGCTTTAAGGAAAAGACACAGTTATTGCGCGAGAACCTGATGGACTCGCTGACTACCCAATTTAACCACGAGGCTGAAAACGTCATCAGCCGGATGAAGGACGGCGTCCGCCCGTACACGCGTTTTGTTCGCGCCGAACGCGAGCGCATTGAAAAGCAGGAAAGTGAACTCTCAGAGCTGCACCGGCGTATCTCTCAACTGCGGGCGCAGACAATCAGCATTCCAGGATGATCGCGCCGGTCGACATTGGTCGCTCGCCAGCATCGTGATCAATCAAACCGGCTAGACACACGCGATTAGATTTCTAACAATCGCCTCAAAATGCTTGACAGGAGCCCTCCTTTTTTGATATAATAGGAATGCACACGTGTGCATTAAATAAGGGGGGACGATGCGTGTCTCTATCAAGGACATCGCCAAAGCGGCCGGTGTCTCCCATTCCACCGTTTCACGTGCCCTCTCGGACAGCCCTCTCGTTGCAGATGAAACGCGCGGCCGCATTCAGAGAATCGCGCGGGAACTGGGTTACACCCCGAACGCTATCGCGCGAGCCTTTGTCACCCAAAGAACCCGGACCATCGGCGTCATTGTCACAACTATCGCGGACCCGTTCGCAGGCGAGGTCGTGCGCGGGATTGAGGAAATCGCCGCCGACAATAATTATCGAATCTTTTTGGGCACATCGCACTCGGACCCAGACCGAGAGGTCAACCTGGTCAAGGGGTTGAGAGAGTGGCGCGTGGACGGCGTGATCGTCGCCGCATCACGCGTAGGGGCGCTCTACCTGCCGCTCTTGAAAGAGATTGGTGTACCGCTGGTCCTCATTAACAACCAGCACGAAGGCCCTTTTAGCCATACCGTTGGAGTGGATAATTCCCAGGGCGCCGAACTGGCCACGCACCATTTGATTTCGCTCGGGCATCGCGTGATCGGATATATCGGCGGACCAGCCGATCATGCGTCTCACCGAGACCGCCTGATGGGTTATCAACGTGCTCTGGCAGATGCCAACGTTCCGTACGATCCCTCGCTCGTGAGATCGGGCACAGGCCGCGCTGACAGCGGCGAACAAGTCGTTCAATTATTGGCGCGGTCGCCCGTCCCCACTGCTATCTCCTGCTATAATGACATGACTGCCATCGGAGCGCTGACCGCGCTCAAACGTCGCGGTCTGCGCGTGCCGGCCGACATTTCGCTGGTGGGGTTTGACGACATCGAGTTCACTCGCTATGTCGATCCCCCGCTCACAACCATCCGCCAACCCAAAGATGAGATGGGACTGCTCGCCATGCGAATGCTCATGGACCTACTGGACGGGAAAATAGTCACCAATGTCATGGTGCCCGGCGAGTTGATCGTACGCGAATCGACGCGTGCCCTCGTCAAGATGGAGAAGAATTCCCATATCACTCCTTTTGCTCTTTCCGGTTAAGGAAGAGAACCAAGGACATTCCAAATTAGAGAGGTGAATGATGAAAGCACTTGTATTGGACGCCCAATGGGACCCGCGTCCCGATTACGCGGTAAGCGAATGGGAAAAGAAAACCGGCAAAGCCATTACCGGTTCCAGCATTTGGCGCCACCCCAAACTTCAAGTCCGCACGGTCCCCGATCCAAAACCCGGGCCGGATGATGTCTTGCTCCGCGTCAAGGCGTGCGGCGTATGCGGGTCCGATATTCATTTCTACGAACACGACGCAGACGACTACATTCTCTATCCCGGCCTGACCAAATTCCCCACCACGACCGGTCACGAATTCTCCGGCGAGGTGGTCGAAGTTGGCTCGAATGTCAAGAGCCTCAAGGTTGGCGACATGGTCACCGCCGAAGAGATGATCTGGTGCGGGTACTGCACCCCCTGCCGCAATGGTTATCCCAATCACTGCGAGAACCTGGAAGAGATCGGCTTTACGGTCCCCGGTGCCTTTGCCGAGTACCTCGCCATTGGCGCCAAGTACTGTTGGAAACTGGACGCGATTGCGGACAAGTATGGCTCCGTGGACAAGGCCTATGAGGCCGGCTCGGTCGTCGAACCCACGAGCGTCGCCTACAACGGCATTTTCCCGCGCGCGGGCGGATTCGCACCCGGTGCATACGTCGCCGTTTACGGTGCGGGACCAATTGGCCTGGCTGCGATAGCCTTGTGTCGCGCCTCCGGCGCGGGCATGGTAGCCGCCTTTGAAGTCTCTCCGAATCGTCGCGAGATTGCAAAGAAGCTGGGTGCCGACTATGTGTACGATCCGACCAAAGTTTCGCCGAGCCAGGTTTTGATGGAGTTGACCAAGGGTGAAGGCGTGGATTTCGCGGTCGAAGCGGCGGGTGCACCTTTGAAAACGATCCCGGAAATGGAGAAATCGATCGCTATTAGCGGCAAGATTGTCCAGATCGGTCGGGCGGCGCAGAGGGTCCCGATGTACCTGGAAACTCTGCAGGTGCGCCGAGGGCAGGTGTTCGGCGCGCAGGGACACAGTGGGGATGCCATCTTCCCAAGCGTCATTCGCATGATGGCGTCGGGGCGGCTCGACATGACCCAGATGATTACGGCGCGCTATGATCTCCCCAAGACTGTCGAAGCCATCGCCGCCTCCGGCGAGCGCTTCCATGGCAAGATTACGGTAAAACCGTAGCGGTCAGTGATAGTGGATAGTGGTCAGTGGGTAGTGGTCAGTTGGAGTTAGAGTTGGAATTGGAGTAAGATGACTGAGCGCTAGCCCACTAACCACTGAAAGGAGGTGGTCCATCGGCTCGCCCGTCGATGAGTAATTGGCTATTGGACAAGACAAAGGAGGAGTAAAGAATGGCACAAACGGATTTCCCGCACAATGGTATTACGCGTCGTGATTTTCTAAAGCTGATAGGCGGAGGGATTGGTCTGGCCGCATCGGGCGGACTACTCGCCGCCTGCGCCGCACCGGCCTCCCCTACTGCCGCACCCACTGTGGCAGCCCCGACCGCCGCCGCTGTGCCCACCGTCGCCAAAGCGAGCGGCAAGATCTCTGTCTATTCCGCGCTGAACCAGTCTACGAACGATGCGTTTTTTGCGGCGTTCAAAGCGGCCGTGCCCGGCATCGACGTCGAGCTACTGCCGCTGGCAGCGGCGGGCGCACTCCAGACCCGCATCATCGCGGAAAAAGCCTCGCCAAAAGGCGACATCTTTATCGGAGGCGATCGCTCTTTCCACGACGTGTTGGGCAAACAAGGTCTATTAGAGAAATACGTCTCGCCGAACGCCGCGGCAATACCCGCCGACTATAAGGACCCGAATGGCTTTTGGACCGGCTGGTACGTCGGCATCTTTGCGTTCGTCTACAACACAAGTCGCCTCACCGCCGAAATGGGCGGCAAGAAACCGGCGACTTGGGACGACCTCCTGGATCCGGCGTGGAAGGGCAAGATCGTCATGCCCAGCCCGATCACAACCGGCGGCGGCTATGTCTTCCTGGCCACGCAAGTCTTTCGTTTCAATCGCGACGAGACCAAGGCGATGGACTTTATGAAAAAGTTTCACGCCAATGTCGCACAGTACGTGGACAGCGCTCCGAACGGCATTCAGTTCGTATCGCAAGGGCAATTTGTCGGCGGACCGAACTGGGCGCACGACATCCTAACGTCCAAAGCACAGGGGAACCCGGTCGATTTGGCAATCATGTCTGACACCGGCTTTGAAGTCGGCAGCGTCAGCATCATCAAGGGCGGACCGAACACGAATACCTCGAAGTCATTCGTGGATTGGATGCTCACCAAGGACGCCGGCGCCCTCAATGTGAAGTTGTCGAACCGCGTTTCCCTGGTTCCCGGCGTACCGCCGGCTCCAGGCGCGCCCACGCTTGATACGGTCAAGCTCGTCAAGTACGATGGTGGCTGGGCTGCGGAAAATCAGCAGCGCCTCACCAAGTTGTGGCAGACTACGGTCGGACTGTAACTCATTAACCTCCCAACCCTCTTCCCGCCAAGGGGAAGAGGGATGGGTCTTTGAGGGATTATGCGCTCGATCTCGCGCGAGCCTACTGTCGTCATCGTGCTCGCCATTCTGGTCGGTTTGATGTTGATGTTCATCATCTATCCCCAAGTCCAGGTGGTTATCGTGCCCGGACTCGGCGGATATATCGATTTTCTCACCGGTCAAACCTGGATCAAACCCCTTTGGAACTCGATCCAAATCATGGTGTTCTCGACCACGACCGCCGTGCTCCTCGGTTTCATTTACGCGTACTCGATGGTTTACAGCGAAATGCCGGGGAAGGCGTTCTTCCGCATGGTCGGCATTCTCCCACTCCTCTCGCCGCCGTTTGTCGTCGCCGCCTCTTACATTTTGCTTTTCGGTCCGCGCGGGGTGATCACGTATGGTATCTTTGGTCAGTCGCCGCTGATCCTGGGTTTCAGCGGACTGTGGGGCGTTCAGACGATCGCGTTCTTTCCGTTCGCGTACCAACTGATCGCGGACGTTCTCGCGCGCAATGATCCTCGGCTGGAGCAGGCCGCGCGCAATCTCGGCGCGAGCACCTGGAACGTCTTTCGCTCGATCACGGTCCCGCTCGCGCGTCCCGGTCTCGCCGCCGCGATTCTGACCACGGCGATTTATGTCCTCGAGGATTTCGGCAACCCGTTGCTAATCGCAGGGCAATTCACGGTGCTGCCATCGCAAGCATACTCGTTGATCGAGGGCTTTGGCGATTTCTCGGGCGCGGCAGCCGTCAGTACCATACTCCTCGTACTGGCACTCATACTATACGTCGCGAAATTGCGGATCGAAGGCAACCGTTCCTACGTGACGGTCAGCGGCAAAGCAACTTCGATCCCACGCCCGCCCGTCCCACGGGCGCTGACGGCGGCGTGCTTCATCGCGTGCTCGCTTTTGGCCATGCTCATCTTGATCGTTTATGGTGTCCTCGTCGTCAGCGCGCTGACGGTCGCGTTCCCGAACAATCTCACTCTCACGGCAAAAAACTTTGAGTACATGGGCTCACATTCCCAATCGCTCGTCAACACGCTCAAGTTCGGGGGCGTCGCCTCGGTGATTTGTGCGCTCTTTGCAATGCTCCTCGCGTTTCTCGTGCAGCGCAAAGAATGGTGGGGACGGCAAGCAGTGGACTTTATGGCCATCATGCCCGCCGCCGTGCCGGGCTTGTTCTTTGGCATTGGCTACGCCACGGCGTTCAATCAACGCATCTTCGACTGGATGGATCGCGGCATGCTCATTACGCTCTCGATGATTTTCTGGAACATCCCGGTCGGCTATCAGGCCGCGATCGCGGGCTTGCAGCAGATTGATCGCTCGCTCGACGAAGCCGCGACGAGTCTCGGCGCGAGCACGCTGCGTGGCTTTCGCGATATTCTTTTCCCGATGCTGGACAGCGCGCTGCTCACCGGCTTTGTGACCGCATTCGTGCGCGCGGTAACGACCCTCTCCGTCGTGATTTTCCTGTTCACTCCCAGCACGACGGTGGCGACGATTACGATATTCCAGCTTGTAACCGACTTTGACTGGGGCGGATCGACGGCATTTACCGTAACGGTGATTGGCGCCGCAGTCCTTGTGCTCAGTGTCATTTACTTTCTCAGTGGGCGCCGCGCCGGACTGCAAAAGGTGACGGGTGGCTAAAACGGATCATGATTGACCAACACAGACCTAAATCGGACATAAAACTGGAAACGGCGCATCTGCGATTGGATCATGTAACCAAGAAGTTCGGCGCCGTCGCCGCAGTGGACCATGTAGCGCTGGAAATTCCACGCGGCTCGTTTACCACTCTGCTCGGGCCGAGCGGGTGCGGCAAGACAACGCTTTTACGAATGATTGCCGGATTTTACGAGCCGGACGAAGGCGCCATTTACCTGGACGACAAGCGCATCGACCAACTGCCAGCGCACAAACGCGGCACTGCCATGGTATTCCAGGATTACGCACTCTGGCCCCACATGACCGTCTTTGACAATATCGCCTACGGTTTGCGGATGAGCAACGTCCCACAGAGCGAAATCCGCCAGCGCGTACAGGAAACGATGCAATTGGTAGAGATGTCTGCCACCGAGATTCTACAGCGCAAGCCCGCCCAGCTCTCGGGCGGACAACAACAACGCGTCGCCCTGGCGCGCGCGCTCATCGTCCGCCCGCGCGTGCTTCTGCTGGACGAGCCGCTGTCCAACCTCGACGCCAAAGTACGCCAACGACTGCGGGTCGAGATTCGCCGGCTCCAGCGGCGCATCGGCATCACCACCGTTTACGTGACACACGATCAGGAAGAGGCATTAAGCATGTCCGATCGGGTTGTCGTGATGACCAAGGGGCGCGTGATGCAGGTTGGTCAGCCCGAAGAGATTTACCACCATCCAGGCAATGCGTTCGTGGCGGAGTTTCTCGGCGTCAGCAATGTCCTGCGCGGGAGTGTAACACCCGACGGCAAAGGCGTGACGGTCGCCGGAGTATGCCTTCCGCACACAGCCGCGCCCGGGACCACCGTCACGGTTGTCTTTAAAGCCGACGAAGCGCACATTAGCGCGGACGATCTCCATCAAGAGAATACTGTCTTGTTCCGCGGTCAACTGGAGGAGGTTTTCTTCATCGGATCGCTCTATCGCCACTATGTCAACGTAAATGGCGAAATGATACTGGTGGATAGTCTGGGCAAAGTAGCCCGATCAGACGTCTGGATCTCCATTCCAAAGGACAACATTCAGATCTTTCCAACTACGGAGGGGTAGAGCATTGGCAGAA
>JBLMXX010000372.1:0-3719 GCA_050257995.1 Acidobacteriota bacterium
CCGTCGTTCCCCAGCCCGACGTTCACCCCGCGCCGCAGCATCCCCGGCACGTCCGCCACGCCGACCGCGTTGTTCATGTTCGAGCGCGGGTTGTGCGCGACGTTCGTTTTCGTGCGGCGCAAGAGCTCGATCTCGCCCGCATCCACGTGCACGCAGTGCGCCGAAATGGTTTTGGCGCCCAGCACGCCGTACTCTTCCAGCCGCTCGGCGACGCGGCGGTTGTAGCGGTAGAGCGCGTCGTCCTGGTCGGAGAGGTCCTCGGCGACGTGAATGTGGTACCCGGTCCCCAGCCCGTCCATCGCGTCGCGGCACTGGTCGAGCGTCTTGTCCGACACCGTAAAGGAGGCGTGGACGCCGAATGCCGCCCGCACGCGGTCGCCCGTCTCGCGGCGCGCCGCGCGCCCCCTCATCTTTTTGATAAAGCGGACGTTCTCGCGGATACCCGCGCGCGCGCCCGCCGCGCCGTTGCGGTCCGTCACCTCGTAGCAGAGGTTCGCGCGCAAGCCCGCGCGGTCCACCGCCCCGGCGATCACGTCGAGCGAGCCGTCGATCGCGCGCGGGCTGGCGTGATGGTCGACGAGCGTGGTGGTGCCGCTGCGGATCGCGTCGACCAGGCAGACGAGCGCCGAGTGCTCACAGTCCTCGAGCGTGAGCGCGCGGTCGATCTTCCACCACAGGTCGCGCAGGATTTCGGGAAAGTTTTTGGGGGGCGGTCCCGGCGGGAGGCTCATCCCGCGCGCGAACGCGCCGTAAAAATGCGTGTGCGCGCAGATGGCACCGGGCATGACCAGTTCGCCGTGCGCGTCCAACCGTTCCGCGTCCGGATATTTTTTCTCCAGCGCCGCCGACGTGCCCACCTCGGCGATCCGGTCCCGATCAATATAGACCGCGCCGTTGGCGAGCACGCGGTTCTCCGCGCCGAGCGTGATGACCGTTCCATTCGTTATGAGCATGTCGCCCCCTCACGGGAATTTCACGTTCCATTTAAAGCCGAACACGGGGAACTGGTTCGAGCGCGTCATCTGGAGCGGCGGCAGCCAGTCCTGCCAGGGCGCCTGCACGCCTTGCAGAGAGGACAAGATAGAGAGCGCGAGGAGCGGCAGGAAGAGCATCCACCCCGGATTCTTCCAGGTGGCGGCGTCGAGCGGCGCGGCGAAAAAGATAAAGGCAAAGAGCGTGGGCACGGCGACGATGTACCACCGCTCGCTATAGCCCATCCCCCCATAGTTGCCCGTGTTCGTCGCCAGGTAGACGCAGAGCGAGATAAAGCCGAGCGCGACCGCCGCCCCTTCTACGCGCAGGGGGTGCCCACGCTTGAGTGCGACGGCGAGCGCGCCCGCGAACGCGAACAGGAGGAGCGGATTGAACGCAAACAGCCCCTTGCCGCCGAGAAACATCCGGAAGGCGTACGCGGGATAATCGTCGGGCGTGCCGTTCCCGGCAAAGGTCGCGGGGAAAACGGAGCCGGGGTAATCGTACCCGTGCGTGACCATGTAAGGCGGCAGGACGGTCCCGGCGATCTGGTAGTCGAGGAGCGCGGTCAGCAGGACGGGGACCGCCGCGCCCGCGGCAAAGTAGGCAAAGCCGCCGCGGTACCGCGCCAGTGCGATCGCGAACAGGACGGCGGCAAAGACGCCGGAGAGCACGTCGAACGAGACCGCCAGCGCGGCGAGGAATCCCGCGGCGACGAGCCACCCGCGCGGGTTGGGTGCGCGCGCACTGAGGATGTAAAAGGAGGCGAAGAGACTCGCCGCGCCGGGCACGTGATGGTTAAAGACCGCCGTAAAGGGGAAGATCAGCGTGCCGAGACCCAGCGCGAGCGTCCCCAGCAGGGCGATCCACGCGGGCACGGAGAAGCGTCGCGCGAAAAGGAAAAAGAGCGCGAGCATGAGCGCGGCGGGGAGCGCGACGAGGAGGCGCGTGAGCCAGGGGTAGGCGCAGAAACGCGCGGCGGTCGCACAGTCGGGCGCGAGCGAGGCGCCGAGCCCGTAATGCAGGGGGGCGTACACGCCTGCGCCGATGAGCGTCAAGAGCGGCATCTTGTCGGAATAGAACTTGCCGTCATCGAGCTGGATCTTGTCCCAAGTCAGGTGCACCCACGGCGAAGCGTCGATGGACCAGGTGCCGCGCTCGGTCACGGACTCGATGCCGGCCATGCGCCCGATGTCGTTCCAGGATTCGGGAATGGGTTTCGCGAGCACGGCGGTGGCGGCGAAAAAGGCGAGCGCCGTCACCGCCGCGATGATGAGGTCACGTTTGACCATGGAAAGTCAATTCACCTCTTTCGACTCCATCCAATTCTGCCAGATCTCACGCTTGCGCCGTAGACATGGCAAGTGCGGGGCGTAATAGATCCATTCGCCCAACCCTTCCGCTTTTTGCCCATTGTAATATAACCTGGAATTTTGTAAACGTCCATCGATCCCGGTCAGCCGATAGACCGTCTCGTGTATCCATTCCAAGTAGCGTTGGCTCCGAGATGTGAATTTCCCTACGAGATATTTTACTCCGCGCCAGCCCTTGGCCACATACCAACCGCCATCGCCATCCAATTCACCGCGCAGGAAATCTTGAAACCCGCTGTCTGGAACTTCGAGTGGCCCAATGGTCAATGTCTTGTTCGGCGTTAGTCCAAGATTCTCCAGAAACCGACGGAATTCATGATCGCAGACCTGCAACAGATAGGAAGTCTTGCGCGGCCAAGCATGGTTTGAAACAACCACGTGAGCATCTTTTAGTTCGAGCAAACCGGAATACAAATCCACCAATTCCCGGTCGGTGGAGATTAGGATCGCGCAGTTATTCCCCTTTTGAAGATTACCGTCAGACGCGATGAGACCAACGATATACGCCAAATCGGGTGACGGCCAGGAATCAAGAACGGCATCCGGGACACGTCGAACCAGCTTGTGCCACCCACGTGGTTTTATTGGAATCCCATATTCACGTAGACGGGCAATTACCGTCAGCCCGTCACAACCCAAGCGCCTGCCGATTTCCTCAGATGATAGATTCTCTTCAATGTAGAAACGTTCGAGTTCATCGCGCGGCAGTTCGATTTTGTTATGTGCTGGCATGCTTGCTCCTGGGAGTGACGGGCGACGGTTAGCAAGATCGGAATTTAGCCACGCGCAGCGGCAAGCATCTTGTCGATCTCGGAGACTTTGCCTTGCTCCTGGCGCCACCATTCAGGGTTGAGTTGCGCGTTCAACTCTTCGACGGTCTTGCCCTGTTGTTCGACCCAGCTGAAATATTTTAGGTTGTGCCACTGGCGGCGCGTGTCAGTCGTGCCTTCGCGGATCCAGTCGGTCTTTTGATCCATAAAGATGTGCGCCCGCGCGGTCGCCTCGGCTTCGTCCATCTTGCCGAACCGTTCCGTCATCTCTTGCATCGTCGAATGATAGCGCGCGATATTGTCGGTGCAGATGGTGACGACGGTGTCCTGCGCGCCCAGGCCGTAGAATTTCGCGGTCTTGATCGCGCCGAGGACGTTGCACACGCCGCTGATGCCGAAGAGGGTCGCCATCTTTTCGACAGACGCCTGCGGGACGCCGAAACGCTGGACGAGGGTGTTCCAGCCCGCCGGTTCGGTGAGCAGCTGCAAGCCCTTTTTGCATTCGATGTCGTCGAGGCACATGATCGCGTCCATGTTCATCACGTTGTGGATCCAGGTCACGTGCTTGTCGCCGATGCCCTGGATATCGTGCGACCCGTAGCCG
>JBLMXX010000373.1:0-14514 GCA_050257995.1 Acidobacteriota bacterium
CAGGAATTGGCCAACCTGCTCGAGATTCCCCTGAGCGAGCCACAGTCTCGCGAGGGCGCATTGCGCCCACGTTGACCACTTGGGCGAGGAAACGTTTTCGCAGGTCAATTCGTCCGCCGCACGCATCGCCTCCGCTGCTTCGGCCGCGTGGCCCTGCAACTGCGCCAGATGCGCCAGCACAACATGTCCAACGGATGCGGATTCGAGATGGCCTGACTCTTGGCACAGCTCTACGCATTCGCGTGCGTAACGTGCCGCGGACATCAAATCATTTCTCTCAAAAGCGACCCGGCTCAACCCCGCCAGGACTCGATCGACCGTGAGCGACTTGCCGTCGGCACGCGTCGCTACCTGCAAGGCTTCCGACAATCTCCGCGCGGCGAGTTCCAATTGTCCCTGTTCCATGAGGATCTCGGCCAGGTCGGAATTGCCAAGAATGACCAGGTGCGGATTTCTCGCGGCGTGGCCAATCCGCACCGCTTCGCTATAAGCCCGCTTCGCTTCATCCAATCGTCCGCTCACCCAATCGGTATCCCCGAGAATCAAGGTGACCACGCTGCGCAGACTATCGCCCAAGGCATCGCCCTCCGGCAAGCACCCTAGCGCCTGCCGGGCAAATTCAGCCGCGGCCGGATCGCGCTGAACATTCGCCAAGTAAGCGCGCGCCGCGGCCAACGCTCCCCGCATGATCCGAACATTGGCGGTCGATTCGAGAGCGGGATCCAGGGCAGAGAGCAGGCGGTCGGCTCCGTCGAGAACCTGAGCGACTTGGTCCGGCTGACCTGTCAGTGCGAGCACCCAACCTTTGAGGATCGCGAACCAGGGATGCGTCGGAGCCAATGGCGCCACGGCCTGGAGCCACCGGTCCAAAGTGACCACTTCGCCCGCCATGAGCAGCAGACAGCCATTCTCCTCTACCAATCGAACGGCGCGCTCCGGATCCTGAGCCATTAGGGTATGCTGGACCGCCTCCGGGATGAATCCCCGCTGCTCAAACCACTCGGATGCGCGGCCGTGCAGCCCGTGAATCTGTTGAGGCATCACGCGCTCCAAATGCTGGGTGAGCACATCCGCGAAAAGGTGATGGTAGCGGTACCAGTGCCGATCTTGGTCGAGGGGTATCAGAAACAGGTTCTCGCGTTCCAGGTTCTGCAACATCGCCTGCCCATCGACCCGTCCGGGGGTGTCTCCGATGACTGCCTCACACAGCGGGCCGCACAGGCGACCGAGAATGGCGGTCTTTAGCAAAAAGGTGCGCACAGACTCGGGCTGCCGTTTGAGGACCTCTTCCAGCAAATAGTCCATGATGTAATGATGGCTCCCGGTGAAGGCCGCGACAAAAGCATGGACATCCGGGCGGCCCTGCAGGGAGAGCGCGGCCAGCTGTAGGCCGGCGATCCATCCTTCGGTCCGCGCTTCCAGCGCGCCGATGTCATCGTCCGAAAGCGCCAGGTGCATGACGGTATTCAGGAAGAGGGCGACTTCTTCTTTGGTCAGGCGCAGATGGCTTGCCCGGACCTCTTCCATTTGACCTCGAGCACGCCAGCGGGCAAGGGGGAGAGGTGGGTCCGTCCGGGTAAGGAGTAAAAGGCGCATCTGAGGCGGCATGCGTTCGACAATGGCGGTAACCATGTCGAGGATGGGCTGTGCCTGGATTTGGTGAAAATCATCCAGGACGAGAATGAAGGGGCGGGTCTGCTGTGCAGCGGCATTGAGGATGGGATTCATCAAGGCAGCGGGCGGCAGTTCTTGGAGCATTCCGGGTGATTGGATCTCAATCGCCGGGATGATCGGCGCCAGTCCTCTGGCCAGGTATTGAAGGAACCGCACAGGGTCATTGTCACTCTCGTCAAGTGAAAGCCAGCCCACCGGGCATTTGTTCTCCGCGAGCCAACTGCTGATCAGCGTGGTCTTGCCATAGCCAGCCGGCGCTGAAACCAGGACCAGCCGATTCGTAGTGGTTGGAGCCAGCAGGTCGTAGAGGCGCGGCCGCGGTATCAGGGTGGGACGGACCGGGGGAATATAGAGCTTGGTGGTCAAGAATTCGATCGGCATTGGGACGCTCCTCGAACGGACCGCTGAGAAAAAGAAAAACCTGCCCCGGAGCCACGAACCCGGTTCAGGATTTCACAGGCCGAGGTTGAATCCCTACCTCGGGAATGTCAGGCTCGCCCGTCAAGCCGGTTCGACATCCTCATTATACAGCGGCTTGCCGGATTGTCCAATGAAGCCGCGCCAGGCTGCCATGCCGATAAAGTCGAATATTGACAGCATATACCTTTGCCCCTTATAATAAGATCCGTCTCACTTGTGCAAATTGCGGGGACTCTTTCGTAATGATTGGCGGGCAATCTGATGCGGAAATCCTCCAATTCACCCCTGGGCGCGATTCCAACGGAAGAGTGGGGCGAGCGCGGCGTTCTCGGTCTCTTTTATCCGGAAATGCGTCTATTGACGCGTCGCTCGGCGGCTTGACCTTGCGGCAGACTGTTCGTTTGGTCTGCCTTTTTATTTTGCCTCGCGATAAGTCCTTGGGAAACAGGTGCAATGAATTCGAATGCCTTTCGCTACGATGCCTTTATCAGTTACAGTCATCACGACGTGGAATGGGTCCAGGGATGGTTGTTGCCGCGTTTGGAGGCGCGCGGATTGAAGGTGTGCATCGATTTCCGCGATTTCCAGTCCGGAGCCACCAGCGTAACGGAAATGGAGCGCGCGGTCTTGCAGAGCCGCAAAACCGTCCTGGTGCTGACCGCCGCGTATCTCGCCGGCGAATGGACAGAGTTTGAAAGCGTTTTGGCGCAGACGCTTGATCCCGCGGCACACCGCCGGCGCGTGCAACCGCTGCTGGTCGAAAAGACCCCTCTGCCCCTGCGCCTCGCCATCCTGACCTATATTGATTTCACGCGGCCCGACCGCGCAGATTGGCAATTGGAACGGCTCGTTTCGGCAATCCAGGCAGAATCAGACTAGATCCTCGATCATCTCATACCGCCATGGCAATGGATAACCCGAGCCCGGTCCCGGTCAACGCCTATATCAGCTGCAGTGATGCCGATCAAGATTGGGTTGAATCTTGGTTGTGCCCGCGCCTGACCCGCGCCGGCTTGAGTGTTCTGGTCAGTTACGAACTCCCCAGCGGGCGGTCGAAGGTGGACGTCATTTCGGAAGTGATCGCCCGCAGCCATCGAACGGTCGTGGTCCTGACACCCGCATGGGTGCGGGATGAATGGCAGAACTTTGAGGGCGCGATCGCGGTACTGGGGGACCTTGCCGCGCACAGAGGCAAGGTGATCCCCCTGCTCCTCCAGGACTGTGACGTTCCCGCGCATATTGCGTTTCGTCAACCCCGTGATTTCCGGCGCAATAAAAATTGGGAGTCGCAGTGCCAACGGTTGATCACAGACATTCAAAACGCGATCCCGGCTCCCTTCCCGATCCCCCTGCCCCCTCAACCCTGGGCGGCGTGGCGCAAGTGGCTGCGCCGGAATCGGCTGCGGCTCGGGTTGGGCGTGAGCGGTCTAATCGTCGCGCTGCTCGCCCTGATGGCGATCGCCGAGATTCCAAAGTTCCCCGGTTGGCGCGTCGTTTCGCCGCGCCTCAAGGGCGCTTGGAGACTGGAGCGCGTGGGCGATGACCTGCTCGCCGCCAGCGATACGGATTTCGCGAGCGTGGGGAACGGGTATTACGTTTTATGGCGGAGCGGCGATCAGGGCCGCACATGGCCACCGGTGCTCGTGCCGCAAGTCCATATTGGCACTATCGACGAGGCGTTTGAGGATTTTTCCTCGACGGCGGATGCGGCACTCTTCTATGGCGCCGCGCGCACCGCCGGTTTGCTGGCCAGTGACGATCACGGCGCCACATGGCGTCCGGTGAATACGCTGCCTCTGTCTTACGCCTTTGCCGTCGCCGCCTCACCGGATGATCCGGCTCTCGTTTTCGTCTCCGACGCGGACGGCGGACTGGCGCGCTCGACCGACCGTGGTCAGACGTGGACCCGCCTCGATGGGTCTAGCGTTTGTGCCAATCCGGACGCGGGCGCTCAGGGACTGCCAAGAATGCAAGTGCAGTGGCGCTTGTTGGCAACCCCGGGGTATGTATTCGCGGCACCCTATCGCAACCCGCGCCAAGACCTGGGAAGCACGGCCCTGCCGCCGGGCGCCGGCATCTTCGCCAGCCGCGACCGCGGAAATTGTTGGACCCGCGTCTTTGACGCGCAGACCCGTTATCTGGCGACGGCGCTGGCGGCCGTTCCCAATCAGCCGAATCTCCTCTTGTTTGCCGCGCTCGATTATTTGACCCCCAGCAGTGCAATGGGGGCCTTTGACTGTGAGCGCCGGACGATCGTCAACGCGGTGGACGCGCGCGTGGGACAACCCTTGAACCTTTGGGAGACCAAGAGCCTGGTCCGCGGTCTGGTCAGTCCCGATGGCTCCCAATGGTATGCCTCCGACAACTGCGGTCACGTATGGAATGGCAGCGTCCAACAGCCGGGCGCAAGCGACCTCGTCGCGTTTGGTGCCTGCCGCGCATTTGGCGGATGTTATTACAATGACCTGGCGATCGATCCCTTGCCCGTTTCGGCCCGCAAGCCGGCGCCACCGCTGTGGCTTACGGCGGATTACGTCTATCGGTACTCTGAGGTCTCTTGGTTGCGCGCGCTGTGGCCATAAACCTCCGGCGTGTCGTCGAAGGGAGATTTGACCATGGACCATCCAGGTCAGCAAACGTCATCCCAACCCAAGTACGAGCCCGAAAACCGGTTAGCGCCGTCCAAGACGGAAATCAACGGCGTCAATGTCCTAGTGGCGCCCTCCCCCCTGCTCCACGGATTTATCCGCTTTGCTCAAGACCCCAACCACGATCGCGAGGCGGTGGCTTTCGCGCAGAAAGCGCTTGCCGCGTATGCGGACGCTGTTCACGCCCCTGACGATTACCCCTTGCGGATTGTTCACGCGCGCAATACCGGCGTCCCCGCTTTTTTGACCGGCGTCCTCGATACAGTTTTGGACAATCCCGAGGCCGCGGGGGAAATGGCGGACCATTGGCTGGCCGGCCCCCACTTGAGTGAGTCGCTCTTTGGGTTGCCGAGAGACCAGGCCAAGCCGTGGCTCGAACAGACCGGCCTCGTTGCCCAAAGGGACCAGTCGTTCGACCCCAATCGTACCGCGGCGCAGCGGCTGCATATCCATTACCAACAGGTTCACGGTGATTTTGCCGTGTATGGCGGCGAGGTGATGGTCCACTTGCGGCAGAACGACACGCGCGCAGCGGTGAGCAGTTCATATTTCCCCTTACGCCAGGTGCTGGACCTGACCGCGCCGTCCGATATCGAACTCTCCAAGCGGCGCGCGCTCGATAGCGCCTTGCGGGTTGTGGCGGGGATGTCGGATGAAAGACTAACTTGGCATGCCCGGATCGCCCCCTACGCAGGGCGCGAGCTTTTCGTTTTTCCTTTTGCCGGGAATTACTATCTCGCCTACAACGTCGAATTGACCAGCCCATCGGAAGATGTCGGCTGGCGCGTCTTTGTACAAGCCAACACGGGAACGGTTTTGGGCGCACCCGAAAATGTGCTCGCCCATGCCAACATTCACCGGACCGCGACGGATCCGGCGACTCTGTTGACACAAGCGGAGTTGGACGCCTTGTCTCAACCTGAAATCGGAGCGGCGGGGACCATTGATCCTCCGATACCCGCCATCAGCCGGTATATCCAGTGGAATCTATTTGACCCCGCGGGACTGGGCGCCGCCATCGACCTTGCCGCCGGCGACATTGGCAATGCAACCGGTCCTACTCTCGAAGCGGTGAGCGTTGCCTTTCACAGTCGCACGCTCTTGAAGCATTTTGCATGGACCTGCGGCGCGAGCACAAGCCGGTTGGGCTTTCCGGGTCCAAACCGCATTCGGATCCAGGTCGGCAAGCCGGGCCCCAACCTCGACATGGGATTCAACCCGGCGAGCGCTGATCCCAAACTGATTACGTTTCAAAGTGATACGGGAAATGGCCTGCAAGATGCCCACGTCGTCCGCGAGCCCGGTTTTGATCCCGAAGTGATCTATCATGAACTTGCCCACGCGCTGATGTTCTTGTTGAATCGCGATCCATTCGATCTCCAGCAGACGAGCGTCCCGTTTGGTCGCGCGTTGGTCGAAGGATACGCAATGTACTTTGCGCGGTCGTTGGCGGCGCGGTCTGATTCCGACCACCCCGGCGAGCATTGGGCGCGCGGCGCCTATGCCGCATGGGGCGATGAATGGGCGCTCGCTCACACGGGAGGAGGGACCGGCGACAGGCTGCCTGCGCCGAATTTGTATCCCGATCGGAGCACCGGTCCCACTGATTTCTTGCCAATCTACAATGTAGGCATGATCTGGGCGCGGGCGTTATGGGATATCCGCCAGGCATTGGGCAACCCCGATCTGGTAGATCGCGCCGCGCTGAACGCTTTCAACTATGTGCCGGGATACGTGCCCAGTTTCGAGTCCGCCGCGGAAGGATTTGTCGACAGCCTGTCCAATTCAGGAGACCGTGCCACCGCGATTGGCTTGTTCGCCGACCGCGGAATTCTGGCGGATCGTGGCGTTCGCGCGGTGGCTTTGGCAAATCACGCTCAAGTCCGGCTGGCAGGGACGGATGTAGGGGTCCTGCGCTTTGACGCGGCGTCCGGTCAGTGGCGCCAATGGAGCGATGGGGGCATCCTGGACATTGTCGCATTGGCATCTGACCCGCAGGGGAGCATGGTCTATGCCGCTACGGAGAAGGGGATCTTGCGCCGCGATACGATAAACCCGGGCGCGTCCTGGCAAAGCGTGGACACATGGACCTTTAAGGAAACGCCGCTCTCCCTCGTCTTTGCGACGCCGAATCTATTCGTGGGAACGAGCCGAGGCGTCTATGTGAACAACGCTCCCGATGGGAATGGCACCTGGAGTCGTTTTGAAGGCGGGCTGGCAATGGAAGATCTCGTGGTGGCACTGGCGACTGGAGACACCGTTATCCACCCTGCCGCCGGGGCCCCAATTCCGCTAACAATTCTTTTTGCTGCGAATATGGGTTCACCCCAGCGCCGCCCGATCTCTGCCGGAGTGGGCTGGGAAAGCGCCGGGGCGTTCCCGCCCAACGATCCGGTCATCACGATTACCATTGCGGCAGACTCTATTAACAATACCGTGTATGTCGGAACGTTGAATCACGGCATTTGGCGCAACGCGTTTACCGGAACGAGTGCATGGAATCAAGATGCCGCGCCGATCACCGTGGGCGCCGTGCTCGATCTGTGCGTGGCGAATGGGACCGTTTATGCCGCCACGACAACCGGGTTATTCGAGCGCGCCGGGGCTGCCTGGCAGGCGGTACCGGGAGCGCCCACCGGCATTTTGACGCGGGTGGCGGCAAGTGCGGATGCAAGTATCCTTCTCGTCGGCACGGCGGGACAAGGATTGTTCGTGCGTTCCAACAATGTTTGGCAAGCATTCAGTTCAATTGGCGAATGAGCCGGAGGAGGAACGATGAAGACCTCGACGCACATTGCGCGTATGCGATTGACTTTGCTCATTGTCACGGTTTTGCTGGGTCTGGGACTGTGGACTCTCACTGTTCAGATTGCCTATGCCGACGACTGCGCGCAAACGTACACGGTCAAGTGGGGCGATTGGTTGGCGAACATTGCGTACCGTCACGGGCTTTCGCTGGGGGAACTGGTCGTGCTGAACCATTCAAGACTGGGGCCTAACCTGAATTTGATTTATCCGGGCCAGGTCTTGTGCCTGGGACCGGCGCCGGCAGACGGTCCGCGCAATTCGAACGTGGCGATACAACTCACCTTTCAGTACGACCCGAATGACTATGAAAAAAGATGGGAAGTGGCGCGGCAAGGGCTGCTTGCCAAGCGGGTGGTATATCCCCTGGCGCACACGAGCGATACCGTCGAGACGGTCGGAACCCCTCAAGAGGTCTCCAGCTGGCTTACCCGCACGCTCGCGCCTGTGCTCCTTGGCGTTCGCAACAGCAGCACGTCGAACGATTATACGCTCGTCGGCATCGGCGACAATGTCTTTAACTCGTGGTTCATCTCAGACGTCGTCAAAGCCGACAAACTCTTCCCACCCAATCCGATCAGCAATTGCCCCGATCCGAAACCGCTAACCGTTCTGAGTGGGGACGTTGTGGCGCGTGACGCCAAGGGACAGGTCTTGCTCGAAAACGAAAAGGGAGTGGCATTCCCATTCAACATCACCCTCCTGGATTGGAAAAAAGACGCCAACGCTGCCCAACCCTGCTATGGAAGCGAGACGAATAAGCAAGTCGGATTCGCCATCGCTCCGGCAGATAGTGCGGGGCAACACTACAAGATTCGGATCGTCTTGAAAGATGATCAATTGGGACCTCCGGGAATCCGTTGGCGCGATCAGTGCTCCGCGTGGGCGGGTGGCTGGTACTATGGTTGGATGCGCTGGTTTATGGGTTGTTGAATCAGCGCGGGTGAGCCTGGAGCTCTAAATCGACATCTGTTTATTACGGATGCCGTCAGTCCGACACGGCGAGTGTCGTAATCCTGAAGGAGGGATGCATGGCCAAAGTCCTCGTCAACGTTCATGGCGCCGGCAAGGCGCCGAGCAACTTTTACGCCAAGGGCCTCAAAGCCCTCACCCAAATCCTCGGGGCTGAACCAGCGCAGTTTCCTTGTTGGTACGCCGACCTGTGCCATCCCGGCGGAGTGCGCAGCCTCAAGCCCCTGCCGCCCGAAGCAGAGCAGGCGCGCGCGGCGCTCATCGAGGAAATGCTTCAACGCCGGAATGACCTCGAACGCGAGAGAAGCGCCAGGACCAGTCCTCCGCCGGCGGAAGCCGGCGGTGCAGTGACAAGAGGCAGGGCATCTAAAACCACCCGTAAGGCAACAACGGGCAGAGCAACTATGACCGGCGGCAGGGCGACAAAGGGCGGAGCCGCTTTGACCACCGGTCAGGCGCGCGGCTTGATGGATCTCCCGGTTGCCGCAACGGACGCCGCCTCGGATGTCATTCGCTATCTCTTCGACGGCAAGATGCAAAAGAGCATCCGGAACCGCCTCGCTCAAGCGCTCGACCAGGCGACGGCTGGCGATGCCGAAATCATTCTCGTGAGCCACAGTCTGGGTACCGTCGTGGCGTTCGACGTCCTGCGTGAACTGGCAGGACGCTATCCCATCAAACGTTTCGTGACGATGGGATCGCCCTTGCGAAAGCTCGCGACCACCGGAATCCATCCGGTTGATCTGGGCGCCATCACAACTCAGACGATTCCCTTCTGGCGCAACCTGTATGATAACACCGACCTGGTCGCGGACGCCATAGGTCCGGCGTTTCCCGCCTATCCCATCGAGGATGTTTTCATCCAGGTCGCCGATCTTCCGATTCCCTCTCACAACTACTGGGAAAACCTGCAGGTCCAGAAGATGATCGCCGATTGGCTCCGCTGAGCCGACATATCCCCGGTGGTGGAAATGGAGCGAGGCACGCACAGCCTGATGGTCCAGCCTACACGATCTTGCGCGGCGAGACGCCGCGCCCATTCAAGAAGGAGGAAAAATGCGAGGCGCAGCAGCACAAAAACGCTGGACGGTGATGGTGTATCTCGCCGGAGACAATAATCTGGATGGCGCCGGCGTCGTGGACCTGAAAGAAATGAAAAAGGTCGGCTCGACCTCAGACATCAACCTCCTCGCGCAGTTCGATCGCCGAGGGACGGCGACGCACACGCAGCGCTATGTCCTAAAGAAAGGAGGATCACTCGATGGGGATTCCGTCGCCGACCTTGGCGAGACCAACACCGGAGATCCAAAGGTCTTGCAGGATTTCATCGAATGGGGCGCCGGCCAATACCCGGCGGACCACTACCTCGTGGTGGTCTGGAATCACGGCGCCGGATGGGACGATACTAATATTTATGGAACGGCGCGCCGGCTGCTCAAGTTGGACGTCACTCGCAAAGGCGCGACCGTAGGACGCGCGCGCGGCGCTGCACTCGGCACCATATCCTCCCGGCAGGTCCGGACGATGGCCGACGGGCGATTCAAACGGGCGTTGTTCAACACCACCATCCAGCGGGCCGCTCATTCGAGGGCGATTGCCTTCGACGATAACGCCAAGGATTTTTTGGACAACCTCGAAATGAAGCGCTTGCTGGCAGGGGCGAATAAGACCCTGGGACGCAAGATCGACATCCTGGGCATGGATGCCTGCCTGATGAGCATGGTGGAAGTCGTCTACCAGTTGCGCGACACCGTGATGTTTGCGGTCGGTTCTGAACAAACAGAGCCGGGGGACGGATGGCCGTACGACAAGATTCTCGGAGAATTGGCAAAGCAGCCAGGCATGTCGCCGAGTGACTTGTCCAAGGTGATCGTCAACCGGTACCTTGCGTCATACTCGCCGGCTGAACCGGTCACGCAATCTGCCTTTGACCTCAGCCAATCGGCGGTAATGGTGACCGCCGCAGACCAATTGGCTAAAGCGCTCACGGGCAACCTGAATAATGCCGCCGTGCGAGGCGCCATGAGGGACGCACGCGGGCAGGTGCAGGACTATGAGGATTTGGACTATGTGGACCTCGTGGATTTGTCGACCCTGTTACAGTCGCAGATCGACGTGCCGGCGATAAAGAACGCGTGCCAGGCGGTCCAGGACGCCGCCCGGTTGGGCAAATTTGTCGTGGCGGCAGGCTTTAAGGGCAAGCCCCTGGCCAATTCGCACGGCGTGTCAATTTACTTTCCAACCAAAACACTCTCTCCGCTCTACGCCGGGCTGGACTTTACCAAGGACACCGCATGGGGAGGATTCCTGCGCGGTTATATTGACGCGGCGGCGCGCCGCCCCACTTTGTAGAAAAGGAGAACATCCATGGCAAAGCGACCATCCAAACGGGCCAATCCAAAAGATACGCGCAAGGCACCCGCCTCCTCCACGCGGGCTAGCGTGGACGCGAGCGCGCCTCGGGAGGGCCACCCTCCCCAAAGCACTTTTCGACCTGGAATCCTGGCGAAGAGCGTCATCGCGATACCCCTGCTCAACATTCTCAAGCGAGATACAAACGAGCCCGCCAAGATCCACGCGATTGTCATCGACCTGAACCTGGAGTATCCAAAGGGCATTCAAGGCGCCCGGGCGTGGACCAAGGACGCGATCGAGAAGATCGTAAAGGAGAAAGGAATCACCAAAGCGCCCCAACAGGGTCTCCGTCCGGAGAAGAGCGGGACGAATCCCCAGTATTTATTTGCCAAACTGGAAGCGGGTGTCATCCGTGAACTGGCGCAGCAGAACGCGAAGGAGAGCGCGATCTATCATATCTGGCCCGACTTTCAGGTCCGGGCGCTCGTCAACAAGTCGATCTCCACGGTCAAAGCGGACGCGGCGCACGCCTCCTTTTCCGCTTTCGGCGACGGCATTGTCTGGGCGGTATTGGATACGGGGATCGACATCACGCATCCGCATTTCACGCAGTATGAAAATCTGGTCTTGAAGAAACCGCTCGAGCATGAAGATTTCACCGGCACCGGGCTCGCGACCGAGGACCCTTTTGGGCACGGAACGCACGTCGCCGGGATCATTGCAGGGGGAATGACCGCGTCAAAAAAGCGGGAGATACGCGCCTTTACCCGTTATCTCGACGAGCAAGGAGAACCGCAAGACCTTCAACTGACGATAGAGTCCATCTCAGGGATGGCGCCCAAGTGCAAATTGCTCAGCATGAGAGTGCTGGATGAAAACGGGGTGGGGGAGGTGAGCAGCGTCCTCGCCGCCATTGCAAAGATCCAGGAGATCAACGGGTACGGACGCCGGCTCTTGATCCACGGCGTGAACATGAGTATCGGATATGACTTTGATCCGGAATGGTTCGCCTGTGGTCACAGCCCGCTCTGCGTGGAAGTGGATCGCCTGGCGAGCACGGGAGTCGTGGTCGTCGTGGCGGCGGGCAATGCCGGTTACGGCGTGGCGAAGAGCGAGTATCAAGGGGACGTTCACGCCGGGCTGGACATGACGATCGGAGACCCCGGCAATGCTGCGCTTGCCATCACCGTCGGCTCGACGCATCGGACGAGTCCGCACACTTACGGCGTCTCGTATTTTTCATCCAAAGGACCCACCGGAGACGGGCGCCCCAAACCGGATGTGGTGGCGCCGGGAGAGAAGATCATATCGTGCGCGACCGGCGCGCTGCGTGCCGAGTCCAACGCCGGAGAATGCGACTATGTCGAGAACAGTGGAACGAGTATGGCAGCGCCGCATGTCTCAGGTGTCATTGCTGCGTTTCTCTCGGTGCGGGAAGAGTTCAAAGGAGAGTCTGAAAAGGTGAAACAAGTGTTCATGTCCTCGGCAACCGACTTGAAGCGTGAGCGGTATTTCCAGGGGTCCGGCCTGGTCGACCTCATGCGTGCCGTTCAATCCGTTTGAGGCGACAATCGAAATGAAAAACAGGTAAATCCACCCTCTTGTTTCCCGTGCCGTTTATCGATATAATGCTACTATCTGAGGGTGCCAGTCCCTGACGGCCTGTATTTTCCGTCACAATTTGGCCTCTTTTAGAGAGACGGTTTGGGGATTGCTTTGAATGCCTGGGTCTATCATTTCAAGTCTTGACGTGGCGATCGAGGTCGAGCCGGGGAAGTCAAACTGGCGCGCGGCGGATACGTGCGCCTATTTCATGGCGCCGGCAGATCCTCAATATAGAAAAGAGCTTGCGGTCGCGGTCCTCGTCGACGAGATAACGGGCCAAGTGTATGAGGCCACCGCGAGCCATATCACTCTTGACGTCGTCAAGCATTATTTTTTGACCCACGTGACGAGCGATCCGGTCAAAACGATCTCCGCTTCGATTCAAGCCGCGCACGCGGCGCTCCTCGAAAAAAAACGCACCGACCCTGAATTCACCGCCGTCGGCGCGATGGTCACGGTGGCGGTGATTGCGTTCGATCGCGAGATCAGCGGTATCGTCGAACTCTACGTTGGCAATGCGGGCAGCAATCGGGCCTTTCATTTCCGCCGGGGTGTGATCCGACAACTGGCGGCGGATCCGACCCACACGCCCGCGCCCGGCGAGCCCGAGAGTCTCGCGTCCGCCGCCGACACCGCTCAGCCCCAACGGCCGCCGGCGACGCATTATGCGGGCATGCGCGGACCACTGGTCCTGCAAATCGCGCCCGTGGAATTACTCGGTCCCGGCGATCTCGTCCTGCTGTGTACCCACCGCCTCACCGATGCGGTCAAGGAGGATGGCCTGGCGAGCGCCATTGCCTCGAACAAGCAGGACGGCGGCGCGCGCCAACTGGTCGTCCGCGCGCTCCAGCAACCCGGCGATGATAATCTGACCGTCGTGACGCTCCGGTTGGTGCACGGACCCCACACCGTCGCGGCACAGCCGGAACGCCTGCCGCCGTCCCGTTCGGCCATGGTGGCGCTGATCGGATTAGGGCTGGTTGTTTCACTTTTATTGGGCTTTGTCGCCTTTATGATCGTCGGAGGACAAGCGCCATTCAATCCCGCACCGAATACGGCAACGATCGAGGTCGCTCAATTTCAGCCGATTCGCAGAACGCCGACACCCCGACCCTCTCTCACCCCGGGAGCCGGCGCCTTTTCCGCTCCCATCATACTGATGCCGTTCACGACCGCCCAACCGACCGGCGCGACCCTTCCAACCCCGGACCCTTTCTTCGCGAGCCTTCCAACCACGGAACCCTTCATCGCGCCGGCGCCCACGGATACTTTTCGGGTGTCAGCACCGGTTCTGCTCGGACCGATTGATGGGCAAATATTCGACCGGGGCGCCCTGGTCTATTTGACATGGAATTCGGTGGGGCTATTGCCGCAGGACGTGTATTATGCCGTGACGCTTCGCAAATCCCGGAACGGAGTCACGATCGATACGTACGAGTATTATACGAAACAGACGGCGATTCAAATACCGTCAAGCATCTTTGCGATGCTGCGCGATGCGCGTCCCGCTTCCGCCATCGCGTGGAACACCGGCGCTGTGATCGGGGCAAACGAAAACATGGCAGCCGCCAACGATACACGATTTGAGTGGTACCTCACGGTCCGGCGACTGCTCCGGGGCAACCCGGATGTCTCAGGCGAATGGTTTCAGATGGGCTCGCCGAGTCAGATATTCACGTTTATCTTGAGAGAACCCGCGGCAACGGCAACCCCTCTCCGATATCCCTAATGGCAACTCTATGCGCATTTGTATGGTCACGCATTATTGCAAACCGCATATCGGTGGCATAGAGACAGTCTCGTTGGAAGAAGCCAGGCGACTTGTCCAACGTGGGCACGCTGTAACCATTGTTACGAGCAGAGGACCGGGCCAGGCAGCGGAGGAGAATATCGAGGGTGTTCGAATCCGGCGCGTCAATGCCTTTAACTTTTTAGAACGGTGGCTGGGAATCCCCTATCCGCTCTTCTCTCCCGCTCTGCTTCAAGTTCTGGCGCAAGAACTCGACCACGCCAATGTGTGTATTGTTCACGGTTT
>JBLMXX010000374.1:0-11075 GCA_050257995.1 Acidobacteriota bacterium
ACACCGTCGGCTGGGCAACCTTGGTCTGCGCGACGATGTCGTTCACGCTGATCCACTCGCAGCAACAGAGCCGCATGATTTTCTGGCGGGTCTCGTCCGCCAGTGCTTTGGCAAAAGTCACCGAACTTGATTTGAACATATCGACAACTATCTATCTATTATTATATCGATATTTGTCTATTTGTCAAGTGCTGTGGCAACCTTAAACGCCCGTGAGGGAAGGGGCTGCTCTCACGGGCGTTCTGTGGGTCCAACCAATTACTTGATCCAGTCTACCACGCGCTCGTTCGAATAGTTATAGCGGATGGCCATCGTATCGGTAATGTTCTTTAGCACCTGAATCAAGCCCGAGCCGTCCAGGTTCACCACGAAAAATTCCCACTTGCCGGTGCGGTTTGAGAGGAACAAGATTTGCTTGCCATCCGGTGACCATCTCGGCGCGACGTTACTGACGACCTTAAAGCCGAGCGGATCATCGAACGTCACCGCTGTTACGTTGCTCCCATCAGCATTCATCCAATTGATCTGCCAATGATCAGCCTGGCGGACCTGGAACGCAATCTTCGTCCCGTCCGGGCTGAACGCGGTGGACTGCACACCGGGGTTCTGGGTAAATAAGTTTGTCGGGGCGGCGCCGTCGGGCGCCGGGTCTGCTGAGAGGATGCCAAAGCCGGCGTCTGCATAAACGATGGCCTGTCCATCCGGGCTCCAGGTCGGCGAAAAGCAGTGGTATGAACATTTTGGCTCGCCGAGGTCGCCAGTGTTGACATCGACCACCGCCAATTTCCAGTGCGGGTCGGGAGCCAGCGTAAAGGAGAAACGACCAAAGACGATCTTGGTCTCTTCCATCTTGCCGCCGGAGATGCGTGTAAAGACGATGTGGGTATTATCCGAATTCCACTGCGGCGACAGCGCATTGTCTGCTCGAAAGACCATCTGCTCGTTCGTCCCGTCCGCGCTCGCGACGAAAATCCCCGCCGGCTGGTCCCAGCGCGTGAACGTGATGCGCTTGCCATCCGGAGACCACGCAGGGTCAATCCCATACGTGATCCGCTTGAGATCCGTTCCGTCACCATTCACGCTGTAAATGTTCCCGCCGCTCCCCTCTTGGAAGATCAGGCGCCCCTGCAGAGTGCCAGTGGGCACCGGTGTGGCGTATGGGTTGGCAAATACCGGTCCCTGGGTGGGAGTCGGAGTGGGTCCGAGTGCCACATTGTCGCCGCGCACGAGCAAGCGAAATGAAACGGGACTTGCGGTATTGTTCGTGACGACGGCGAAATAACGTCCCGGGGCACTGAATGAGCCGAGCCAGATCAGGTCGTGACCCGCGTCGGCGGTGTTACTGCCGGGCGGCGTGCCCCGCCCGATTGGGGCGGTGGATTGATCGTTCAGCCATTCGGCGGCTTGCTGCGGTGTATAGATGGCCAGTTCAACATTGCTTGCGCCATTGTCGTCGAGATAAGCATAGATTCTCGATTTATCTCCCGTGTAATCAAAATAGAACCACAGTCGCGTGTTCGCAGCAATTGTTTGGGAAGCGCCCGTTATCATGAGAGGATCATTCGGTCCGGCACCGGTCGGACCTACGGCGAGGACTGCCGGCGCGGCGACGGCGGCTATCAGCACGACCAGCCCAAGCAAACACGAGATCAAGCGTCTCATTTTCCTTCTCCTTGTAACTTGCACCTTGACCGGTACCACGATAACAGCATTTCTTCCCTGTATCATCCTTCTAAAAGCTGGACTCTCGACGTACTACAAATGTTGTAGTAGGGGATTACCCTAGCGTAAAGTAGAACGTCGCCCCGTGGTTTACCTCTCCTTCAGCGCAGACGCGGCCGCCGTGGCGACGAATGATGCGCTCGACGATAGCGAGGCCCACCCCGGTGCCCTCAAACTCATCTTGAGCGTGCAAGCGCTGAAAGACGCCAAAGAGTTTCTCGGCCTGTGCGTTGTCAAACCCGACGCCGTTGTCCCGTACGTAATAGACAACCTCCCCCTGTTCGCTGGTCGTGGAGCCGATCTCGATTCGCGCCAATTCACAGAGGCGAGTGAATTTAAGGGCGTTGGAGAGCAGGTTCGTCAAGACCTGCTTGACCAGAACTGGGTCAGCCTGAGCCGGAGGCAACTCGGAGATAACGATTTCACAGTGGCGACCTTCTTGCTGATTGCGCAGGTCCTCCGCCACCTGGCGGGCCACGGCGGCGAGGTCGACCGGCTGTTTTTTGATCGGCTGGCGGATGAACCGTGAAAAGGTTAGCAAGCCCTCGAGGAGTTGGTTCATTTCCGTGCTATTGTCGTGAATCAATCCCAGAAACCGCAGGGCATCCGGCGGAAACGAGTTCTCGTAATCCTTCAGCAGGAGAGTGCTAAAGCCATTGATGGCGGAGAGCGGTGTGCGCAAGTCGTGCGAAATGGAATAGGAAAAGGATTCCAATTCCTTGTTGGCCATCTCGAGTTCGATGGCACGGCGTTCCAGGTCGCGGTTGAGATTTACCAGTCGCTCCTCCGCTTGCTTCCGCTCGGTGATATCTTGCGTGATCATCACCGCCAAGACCTGTTGGCCGCACTCATGCCGGACCGGCTCTCCGTTAAAGCTAAAGAACCACTCTTGTCCCGTGTCCCGCCGCCGCGCCCGCAGTTCCCAATTCCTGACCGATTCGCCCCGGAAAACTCTCGCGGTGGGCCATTCCTCAAATGGCACGGGCGTCCCATCGGGGAAGCTGATTTCGTATACCTCGCGAAAAAATGCCAGATTACGCTTCATGGCGTCGGCGCTTTCGAACCCATTGATCCGCGCTTCGGCTTCGTTAACAAAGATGGCGTTGCCGGCCATGTCAAAAACGACAATCCCATCGGTGACCGATTCAAACACGGCTTCGAGTTGTGCCCGATTGTACTCTGCTTCGGCGGTGGTTTGTTTCAGGTTAGCCACGAGGCGCTCACGTTCTTCCTCGGCATGCTTGCGTTCGGTGACGTCCACAAAAGAGCCGATGCTACCGCGAACCTGACCGTCGGCATAGTGCAAGGGAATGGCATACCCCCATAGAATACGCCGCTTGCCACTGGGCATCAGCGCCTCGAATTCCGTATCCCGCACTTCGACGTTGTGCGCAGCCGAATACTGCATTGGCAGTTCCTCGGGAGTCAGCTCCCGCCCATCCCGAAAGAATCGCCGCACAGGGGTGATGTTCGCCGAGACATTTTCGCCTTCTTCGGCTTCGTAAAATTCATTGGCTGTCCGGTTGCCAGTGATATTTAGGCAAAGCGGGTCGTGCCCCACCCAGATCGCGATAGGCACGAGGTCCATGACCTTCTCGACCTCCTCCGCCCGCTGACGCAATTGCTCTTCTAAATGTTTGATTTCCGTGATATTTACGCCGTAAATCCGGATGCGCTGGCTTTCCGGCACGTAGGATATTGATTGCAGGTACCAGGTCCCGCCGACGTTCACCTCGCGCAGGATCGAGTTCCTCTGGCGGTCACGAAAGGCGAGCCCGACCGACTCCCAACCGGCCAGCCACGGGTGCGCAAGCCCTTGCAATTGGAGATCGGGTAGCGCTCTCTCCGCAGCTGGATTCCTAAAATGAATGGACCCCTCTAGATCGACCTCTATGATGGGAATCGGGTTAAGCTTTGGAAAAGTGGCCAGCCAAGCCGACTCCTGTTCCATCTGTTGGCGTTCGACATTTTCGTCCTGCAGTTTCAGATTGGCGGATTGAAGTTGGGCGGTACGCTCTTCGACGCGCGTCTCCAACTCGGCGTTGAGGAGTCGGATCTTTTCGTCCGCCTGCATGCGATCGGTGACGTCCTCGTTAATCAGCAAAACCAGATCCGGAGGCACATAGGTAAACGTCATGATGAGAGACTTGGCCTCGCCGGTGCTGAGCAAGCGATAATCCGTCGAATGCTGAACTGTGGTCCGCCCCTCAAAAGCGACCGAAAATTCCTCCAGCACATCGGGACGAGAACTGTACAGTTCACGGGCGGTCTTGCCGACATAGTTCGGCATCGCTCCCTTGGTAAAGGTCACGGCCGCCTGGTTATATTCCGTGATGACAAAATCGTCCCCGGTCTTTTGAAAAACCACTGCACACAGCGGGAGTCCCTTGAAAAGAGCCTGAAAGCGCCGCCCGGCCAATCTATGCGGAGAACTCCGCGGCTTGGTATTCCGGGTGGAATTCCGGCGCCGGGGTCGCAAGCCCTTCTCGGGCTCTTTCAATCCTTTGCTTTGGGCAGCTGGTTTTTGACGTTTTTTCCGCTGGCTCATTCTGCAAATCCATTGTGCTGATTCAGAATAGAAGTATATCAATGTTCCGTCATCCGTCAAATTTGAACAAGGTATACTCGCCCTGTAGTTGTCCTATTCGCGGAATAATCCACCCTCCCCAAAGCCGCGGCGAATCCTGACGACCCAGGTGCCTCAGCCCAGAACAATCTGTGGTTAGAGTTCCTGGCGACTCCGCCTTTCCTATTTTGCTCCCTTGCCATCCCGCGTATTTACGCTATAATAGGATCATCTGATCGCCAGTTGTCCCAAACTGTTCAAGGTTAGCACAAACGCTAAGGAAAAGGCAAATGACCTCGCCGGGGACGTATTTGGAACAGCCAGCATCGTCAGACTTGCAGACAAAGCACCTGCCGTTTCACGCGCGCTGAGTCGTTGCGCGGATTGCAGGTGTTTTTTGTATCGTGAGGAAATGTATGAGCGGCTCGTGGCAAAACGCATTGAAATGGATCTTTTACCTTGCGCTTGTCGTCGGGACAGTCGCCATATACAACCTGGTCCGGGGCACTCCGACAGTGCGATACTTTGTTGCTGACCTAAAGCCCAAAATGAACGGACTGGTCAACTTCGAAAGCGACTTGCGCGCGCTAGATTGCCTGCGGGTCGAACGGGATGATCTTCTGGGCGGGCTCGACCCTTTGTATCCTCTGGCGTGGTGCTGGCGAAACGGTGCCGCGCCCGTCACTGCAAGTAATTTCAAAAACAAGGGCTGCGCCATTCGGTCCCACGTTGGCCTCGTAATGCTCAAAGATGGCAAGGCACGATTCGTCGGTGGTGCCGCGGAGCTCGCGGCAACGTTTGCGCCCATCCGGTCCCCTGGCGAGGCGTTGAGCTATGCCTTCGCCGCGACGGCCTTGCACATCAGTCCAAGCGAGTCCTATGTGGACGAAAGTCCGGGGGGATATACCGTTCGTCTATATTCGGAAATGGAGCCGCCCTGCGGTTGTGCGGAACACAAGACCTTCGCCGTCGATGTCTTCGTGGCTCCGCAAGGCGATATCAGGGAAATAGGTCGTCAGGTCGTCCGACAGATACTGGCTTGTATAGATTGAGGTGCAAAATGGCGAGATACTATCGTTCGCAGTTGGCTAGGCGTAATCGACAACACCTGCACTCACGTGCGGTGCCATTGCTAATAATCGCTCATCGACCAAGGAGGTCCTCATGCTCGTCCGAGAACGCATGACCGCAAAACCTGTCACGATCACCCCGGAGACGTCGGTCTCAGACGCCCTGCGCCTGATGCGCGATAGAAAGATCCGGCGCTTGCCCGTGCTCGATAGCCGCGGTCATCTCGCCGGCATTGTGTCTGACAACGACCTGTTGTACGCCTCTCCCTCTCCCGTCACCTCACTGAGCGTCTGGGAAATCCACGAGTTGCTGTACCGGCTCAAGGTGAGCGAGGTCATGACCCGGCAAGTCATCACCGTCAACGAGGATACGCCGTTGGAGGAGGCCGCACGCATCATGGCGGACCAGCGGATCGGTGGACTCCCGGTGATGAGCGGTGACAAGGTCACCGGTATCATTACCGAGACGGACATCTTCAAGGCATTCTTGGTGCAGTTCGGCGCGCGCCGTCCGGGAGTCCGAGTTAGCGTAACCATTCCGACAGCCAAGGGGACCATAGCCAAGATTGCCCAGGCCATCTTTAGCGTCGGAGGCGACATTGTTGGACTGGGGCTCGGGGACCCAACGCCTGCTACCGGTGGACAGTGGGAGATCACGTTCAAAGTGCAAGATGTAGCCAAAGACAAACTGGTCGCCGCTATCCGTCCTGTCGTGAATGAAATCGTCGACGTGCGCGAGATGTGACCCTTTACATCACAAGACAGATCGCCCCAAGAGATCGGGGCGATTTCCATTTATGGAGCAAATGAAATGAATCGGCGAGCTTGTGTCGTTCGTCACAGAATGGGATTGACAGTATTGCTCGCGGTGTGCTAAATTGGCGTCCTGTTTCGACCGGCTGCCTCCAAATTGCCGATTGAGACGAGCACTGATCAAGTCAAGGAACTGTTATCGAATTCTAGGAGGTAAAAATTTAGGCACAAACTCCCCACTTCAACCAGTCGTCAATACTGACCACCATCCATTTCAACTCCGGAGAACATATGAAGTCCCAATTGCCAAAGCCCCGAGATTTCCTGCCAACCCTGAAAGCGCTTGAGCGTATGATTCTTCTCTTTCTCGCGCTTGTCGTGTTCGATGGACCCGTTCTCTCTGCGACGGCCACCTATGCCGCCACACAACCGCTCCCTCAATCCCAGACGAGCATCGCCACCGCGCCGAGCAACTGCCAACTTCACTCTACGCGCGGCAATATCCAACATGTGGTCGCCGTCCAATTCGACAATGTGCATTTCACTCGCGATAACCCGAACGTTCCGTCCGACCTGGAACAAATGCCACATCTCTTGAATTTCATAGAGAGCAATGGCGTCTTGCTCAGCAATCATCATACCCCATTGATCGCGCACACCGCCACCGATATCCTGACGACGCTGACCGGGGTTTATCCCGATCGTCACGGAGTGCCCGTCAGCAATAGCTTCCGCTACTTTAATCCAAATGGCACCAGCAATACCGGAGTCTCCTTTGCCTATTGGACAGATCCGATCTTCGATCCCACGACGACCACGCCGACCGATACCAAGTTCAATATGCTCACCAAGTCTGGATTGAACGCTCCTGCCCCATGGGTCCCCTACACGCGCGCGGGCTGTAATTTTGGCGCCGTGGGGACTGCGAACATGGTGCTTGAGAATACGGGACCGGACATCTCCAAAGTGTTTGGCGCCAATTCGGCGGAAGCACAAGAGGTAAAGTCCAATCCCAACCAAGCCTTTGCCGATTTTGTTGGAATCGCCATTCACTGCGCCGCCGGAGATTCCGCCTGCACAGCGGCGAATCATGGCTCCCCCGATGTGCTGCCAGATGAACCCGGTGGCTATACGGGATTTATGGGGCTATTTGGCAGCAAGTACGTCGCGCCTCAAATCAGCCCCACCGGTCCTGTGACAGATCTCAATGGCCATGTCATCCAAGACAACCAGGGACATATCGGATTCCCCGGTTTCGATGGAATGTCCGCCAATGTGTCGCTCGCTTACGTGGCGGCGATGCAAGAGCACGGTGTCCCAATTACCTTTGCTTATCTCTCAGATCTCCACGACGCTCATCCGAACGGTCCCGCGTACGGTCCGGGACAAGCCGGCTACGTCGCCGCGCTCGCCGCTTACGATCAGGCGTTCGCCGCGTTCTTTGCTCGGCTCGCGAAGGATGGGATCGAGTCAAGCAATACGCTGTTCGTTTTCACCGCGGATGAAGGGGATCACTTTGTGGGCGGTGCGCCGAGCCCCGCCAATTGCGATGGAGTGACGATCCCCTGCACCTACAACCAGATCGGCGAGATCAATGGCAACCTCGCCGGGCTGCTCGCAACTCAACAAGGGATCACGACGCCCTTCAAGGTGCATTCCGATTCCGCGCCGACCGTCTACATCACTGGAAAT
Source organism: Acidobacteriota bacterium (assembly GCA_050257995.1). Taxonomy (GTDB): domain Bacteria; phylum Chloroflexota; class Anaerolineae; order UBA4142; family UBA4142; genus JBLMXX01. The sequence goes on from JBLMXX010000374.1 coordinate 7,804, forward strand.
CCCACCCGCACGGACTCCATAACACGCGCTATGGAGCGCGGCGCGGGCGCTCTGACTGCAATAAACCCGATGACGGGCAAGACGGATACCATTACCCTTTTCATGGCAGACCCGGTAGAAATGAAACTGCTTCACATGATTACGGCGGATCCGGCACGGACGCCAACGTTTACGCTTTTTGGCGACCCCAACTACTTTCTCTTCGCCGGCGCTCCCAACTGTTCCGCTCCATGTGTCACCCAAGTCCCAAGCTTTGCATGGAATCATGGATCCATATCGCCGGACATAACGACGACCTGGCTCGGCATTGTTGGTCCAGGGGTTGCCGCCAACGGTTTGGACAGCACCACCTGGTCAGATCACACGGACGTCCGTCCGACGATCCTGGCGCTCCTCGGCTTGAAGGATGACTATGTCCACGACGGTCGGGTGCTTTTTGAAGATTTCGAGGGTTGGGCAGTGCCGCCATCCATTCAGGCGGGACGCGGCCTCGTCATGCAACTCGCCCAAATCTACAAGCAGATTGATGCCCCGGTCGGTCAACTAGGGCTTGCAAGTCTTAAAGTATCGAGCAAGGCATTGAAAAGCAACACCTCAGGCGACAATACTTTTGCCCAGCTCGAAAATCAACTCATTTCGATCACGAGCCAGCGCGATATACTTGCCAGTCAAATCAATACACTCCTGGAGGGTGCCACATTCCAAGGGCAGCGAGTCAGCCCCCAAGAGGCCATCCAGCTTATCCGCCAAGGGCAGGCACTTCTCGATCAAATGAACGGTCTGGCTGCTACTCCCTGATGCTTTAGATACAAAAGCGGGCGAGGTTGAAGAAGAACCTCGCCCGCTTTATTTTGTATCGGACGGCTATCCGTCCACCGTATACTGCATGTACAACTCATTTTCCTGGAACCTGGCTTGAAACGCCTTCCAGTCCGCGTCCTTCATCCCCGCCGGCTTTTTCGTCGGGTACTGGTCCATCTGGATAATGACGCGCCGGTTGTTAGCCCCCTGCCCGCTCAACTGCTTCAAAAGCCGTGTCCACGGCATATTCGCCCAACCCACAGAGTGCGCATCCTGCGTGTCCACCGACAGCATGGAGACCAGGTCCGGACTTGACATCTGGTCGACGAAGGGTTTTAAGCTGGCGTTACTACTTCCATGATGCCCTACCTTGTACAGAGCGGTGCGCTTGAGCAAGTCGCCGACCTTGATCTTTTTCCCGCTCGTGCCGTCTTTCAAAGTCCATTCCAAATCGCCCCAAGACAGCCAGTTGCCCACCTGCGCGTCGGCGGCGAGGATCAGCACCTTGCCTGAGTTCGTCAGTTCGACCGCCAGCGCGAGGCTCGTGTTGTTTGTGTAATTGTCCAATTGAAGCGCCAGTTCCTCGCCCACTCCGAGCCATTCATCGTCAATGCGTCGCCACGTCTCGCGTGGGGAATCAAAATAGTGGGTCTTGAAGAATGGGTCCTTAACTGCCTTTTCATGCGGAATCCTAAGATTCTCATTAAAAGGAAAACTGAGGCTGAGCAGTTCTTTTTCGTCCACGCTCAGGTTCGCCCCGCAGGCGTGCTGCGCAGCTAGCAGGAAGGCACGCGACTGCGTAAGTGTCCCCTGCAAGGCAACTGGAGGTTCGGATGTCATATAAGCCTGGCCTATGTTCGGATCCAGGTCTTTGATGCGAGCAGGATTACGCGGCGGACCCAAGACGTAAATTCGCACCCCGGGCACGTTCGGGAGAGTGAGGGGCGCGTCCAGCTTTCCCGGGTCGAGATACTTTGGCTTTCCCTGCTTTAGCAGGGCACGCACGGCGTTCATGGCGCCGGCTGTGCCGCCCACTTTGCCGTCTGCCGCGCCCATAAAGTCGAGCACGGACGCAATCGGCTGCATCGCTTCCGGGCTGGCGTTGCCGATTGCCATCCTCAGCGCGTTAGACGTCTTTTTCAATCTCTCCTTCAGCCCGGTCGCGTCCGGATCGTCAGGGTTTTCCGTCCATGCAAACCAGACGTCCTTGACCTTCATAGTTCGAAAGACGGCGTTGGCGTCTGCGTTGCCGAAACCAATCACGTGGTCATAGTGTTCGTGGGTCACTACAAGGAGATCGATCGTGCCCCCCGTCGTCTTCTTGATGTCATCCGCTAACTGCTTGAAGGAAGGAGAGACGATGCCATTTCTTTCCTTCTTGTGCCCCATCACGACACCGCAATCGATCAACATGTAAAAGGACCGCTTGGGATCACTCGTCGGAAAAGTGAGCAGGAAACAGTCTCCCAGCCCTTGGCGGTACATGCGGATGGAGACGCTCACACTCGATGGATTGACTCGCTTTGCGGGTGTATTTACAGCATCCATTCGTCTTGCTCCTTGGCAATCGCGGCCGCACGGTGTAGGAACGCAAACGGTTCCCTGAGTAGCCGACTGGAGAAATAGGTAGCGCGGAGGGAATCTCCCTGGCTGGTCTGGAAGGAGCGCTGACGGGCGAGCCGGTTCTCACTATAGAGGTTCTTGTAGATGCAATAGCGCACCTTTTCCGTCTCCAGGTCCACCAGGAGCGTGCATCCGCCCCGGAACCGAAAGTCGGCGGGAGGATTAGCCGGTATTCGGCCCGTGTCCTTCCATTGGGCATCCATCTTCTTCTGTACATCCTCGTCCAGGTACCCGGGCCGCGACTGGGTGATCTCGATAACCAGGTCGTCGAGCCGCTGGCCGTCGGGTCCGACCCGCCGTGCCGGGCGCAGTGAGTGGATCTCGAAGGGGAGCGTCGGGTCAAGTCGGAGGAGCGAGTGCAGTCCCTCGGCATTTCTGCCCGTGTTCATTTCCTCTAACATCACGTGCAGAATGGCGCGGCTACGGGCGAGTTCGTCAAAGATTTTCTTGCTCCTGCCGGTAACGTCCCAATCGGGCATTTTCTTCCGGATCGCGTGAATCACCGGCAAGTGGTATGGCTTGAAATCAGCCCCTACCGGTTCGATCCAGAGCAGGCTCTCCACGGATAAGTTGCGCACGTCACGCGGGTAAATGCCCCGCTTACGAAACGCTTCGACGAACGCGATGCGATAATTATGCTCGTCGTTCGGGACCAGATCAAAATCCGCCGTGATGAGCGCGCGCAGGAATTCCCCGAACGTCAGGTCCACCGGGGGACAGTAGTCGAGGGCGCGGATGCACATAGTGAGGACATGCTGCGCCGACGTGGCGGCTTCGGTCGCCATTCGATTCACCAGGTCGGGGTGCAGATTGCCCGCGGGCAGAACGCCGGTACCGCCCGTGGCGAT
>JBLMXX010000375.1:0-7945 GCA_050257995.1 Acidobacteriota bacterium
TCTTCTAGCCAGATGCGCATAACGAGGCTGTTCTTGACCGGCGCGGTGCCGGCGCGCCAGACCACCGTGAGAGGCAGAGCGTCGCCGGGACGAATCGGAGCATCCGTGTTAAGCGAATACCCTGCCAGGGCAAAGGATCCGAAATTCGCTTCCGCAATGTGTGCAATATTCCAGGCATCGGTGCGCGGCGCCACCAAGTCGGGAGCCAGGGAAATCTTTTGCAAGTTTCGCTGTCCGATCACAGTCCCGGTCTTGGCGTCGTAGAGCGTAACATTAATGTCGTATTCTCCGGGCGGCGCGCCGAGGAATACGGGCACCGTAAAAGTGTCCGTTATGACCTCACCCACCCGCCACGCAGTAGTAGGATATGCATCCATCACGGGGCGCCGGTCGATCTGCCCCACGACGTGCGAATCTTGCCCCATGAGCTTAACCGAGACGAGTGCATCTGTTGCCAACTTCTCAATCGACTGCCAATAAAATGTAATTCGAAAGAACCGTCCGTTTTCCGCGTGCTGGCCGCCCGGAATCGAGTTGAGCGCCATATTCAAATCATAACCGAGGAGCTTGACCGTGGGGGCGAAATCGGAATCTACCGGATGGGAAATCTTGGGCGTCGTTGCGCTAGACGCGGTCTGGACCCGAATCAGCGGACCCAGTGAAGCCAGCGAATACCTGTAAGTCACTGCCTTGAGCGGTCGCGTCAGGTAGACTATGCGGTTCTCCTGAATCGCGCGGTCCACCGCGGCTAGGCGGGTGTCTTCCCGGTCTGCTGCAATTGTCCGGATATCGGGTCGGATGCCCTGAGTATCCTGAAAATACCGCAACAGCGTCATTTCGCCTAAGAGTCCGACAACCGTCGCATCCTTTTCGAGCGGCTGGCTCAGTATGTCCAGACCATAGTCGTGCACATCCCATTTGTTAGAGAGGTCATTCGGTAACAAGTTCGTGTAAAGTAGGTTCAGCGGTATGAGCAGCAAAAGTACTGCAAGCAGGAGGCGGACCGCCGAAGGCACAAAAGAGTTTCCAAATCTGAGGAAAGTCCCAAAAGTGCTGAACAGGCCATCAGCCCCGGCTCCCACCAATAGAGCGAGGAGCAGGAAAGTGGTCAGGAAATGGACGTAAACATTCTCGACGCGGTAATTAAAGACAAAGATGGCTTGAAGGACAAGTGCCAGTATCAGCAGGATCCATTCGCGCGGTCGGCGCAGCAGCCACACGATGCCCATGGCTCCCAGTGCCAGTCCCATGATGCCAAATTGGCTCTGGAAGAGCATCGCGTAATATGCCAAGTCGCGCTGCACCTGGAGCGGATTGTCGGTGAGAAATACCGTATACTGTTGTGCCGTCACCCAAGCGAAGAATCCTTGCAGGGTATTCTCATACGTGCCGTCGGCAGAGCCAACCGATCCGCGTAACGGGAGATAGAGATAGAACAAGAGCGGAAGGGCAAACAGGATGGCAGCACGCCACACGGTATTCCGATCGCGCAGGATATTTCGATTTACGACCAATACGTACACTGCCAGAGCGGGATAGAGCAGGAGAATCAGGCGATGGTGCGTCAATCCCAGACCCATCGCAAACGCGAGCGCGTAGAATCGCCGCTGCGCGCCCAAGCCATTCCCGCGTTCCGTTTCCTCTTTCCATATCAGCGCCAGATAGAGCAAGACTGCCACGATGACCATCTGGGTCGTATAGGTCTCGGCAATGACCGCTTGCGACCAGAATGTCTGCCCGACCGCGAACGTGAGTGCGGAAATGACGGCAGCAAAAAGGTGGTGGGTCAAATGGCGCGCGACAAAATAGACCAGTGCCACGGCGATCGCTCCGGCCACCGCCGAAAGGAGATTGAGCCGGAATGCGGGATCGTTCAGCGGCACGGCAAGCGTAAAGAGCTTGCCGAGGAGAGTGTAGAACGGATAGCCGGTCTGGTGTATGATGCCGAGCCGGGGCACGATGTATTGGAATTCGAGGGTATCGTCGAACAAAAACGCGACCGAGGGTGCGAGGGTGCGGACGTAGAGCGCCAGTGCGGCGACAAAGAGAATTGCGCCGAGGAACAAGTTACGTCGCACCTGTGCGGATGGGTACTGATTTTCCATAGCGGGAAAAATATAACACAGTCTTCCCAATCCCGCAATAATGCATTTCTCACGGGGCGACCTTTGTTGTATAATCGAATAGATGGACAATTTCTATCAAGCGTTTTTCGCTCCCCGTTCGGTCGCGATCGTCGGCGCGTCCGGCGACCCCACGAAATTGTCCTACGCCATCGTGGATAATATGATACGGTATGGGTACCGGGGGAATATCTATCCCATCAACCCCAAGGGGGGCCTCATCCTCGGACACCAGGCATACCCCTCCGTGCTTAGCGTGCCAGACGCTATTGACTTGGCCGTTATCGTGATCCCTGCACCGCTCGTGGCCGGCGCGATCGAGCAGTGTGGTCAGAAAGGAGTAAGAGGCGTCATCGTTATCACCGCCGGTTTTCGCGAAGTGGGCGGCGACGGGATGCGGCTGGAACGTCGATTGGTTGAGATCGTTCACAGCTACGGCATGCGCATGATTGGGCCGAACTGCATCGGCATCATCGACACGGTCATCCCACTTAACACCTCCTTTACGTCCGGCATGCCGAGGCCCGGCGATATTGCTTTCATGACCCAGAGCGGAGCACTCGCCCAATCCGTCCTGGACTGGGCGGAAGGGCAGGGCATTGGTTTCTCGCGGTTTGTGAGCATTGGGAACAAAGCCGACTGCAGCGAAAACGATTTTATTGCTGCCTGGGGCGACGACCCTCACTCGAAAGTAATTCTCGCCTATCTCGAAGACATCCGGGATGGCGCCGAGTTCATGCGGCTGGCGCGTCGCGTCGGACGCGAAAAGCACACGCCAATCATCGCCATCAAGAGTGGAACTACTGACGCCGGGACGCGAGCGATTTCCTCGCACACCGGCTCGCTGGCGGGCTCCGAGCGCGCGTACGATGCGGCTTTCAAGCAATCGGGTGTGATTCGAGCCAATTCGATTGAAAGTCTGTTCAACTACTCGATCGCGTTCGCCTACCAACCGATCCTGCGCGGCAACCGCATTGCTGTGGTGACGAACGCGGGTGGGATGGGTGTGATGGCAACGGATGCCGTCGAACGCGCGGGCTTGAAAATGGCGCGGCTCGACGCGAACACGGTCAATGCCCTCTTGCACGATGCACCGCAACTGGCGAGCGCCCTCAACCCCATTGACGTGCGGGGAGACGCTTACGAAGATCGCTACGAAATTGCCCTGCGCCACGCGCTGGCCGATCCCAATGTGGATGGCGCAATTGCCATATTGATTCCACAGCAACTGACCCCGGTCAAGAAGAGCGCCCGCGTGATCGTCAAGGTGGCGCGGGAATTCGAGGCACAGGGCAAAACGATGATTGCCTGCTTTATGGGAGAGGAACGATCGCGCGAGGGTGTTCAGATCTTGATCGAGAACGGCGTGCCCAATTACTCGTTCCCGGAGCGCGCCGCCGAAGCACTGGGCGCGATGTGGCAGTACCGGCAGTGGCTCGACTGTCCGGTGGAAGAGCCGACTGAATTCCCGATTGACCGCGCGACCATCCGGAGGACGATCGATGCCGTTCGCGCAGACCGGCGGACGGCACTGGTCGAAAGTGAAGCGCGGGCGATTGCAGTGGCGATTGGGTTGACCCTACCCAGGACGGAGCTCGCTCGGAATGCGGAAGAAGCCATTACCTTTGCCCGGCGTATTGGCTACCCGGTCGTATTCAAGATTGCCTCACCTGATATCTTGCACAAATCGGACATCGGCGGTGTCAAGGTGGGGATTATGAATGATTCTGAGGCACGCGATGCGTTTGACCTGGTCACGTACCGCGCCCAACGCTTCATGCCGGAAGCGCAAATCTGGGGCATGACGGTCCAAGAGATGGTCCCCGGAGGTAAAGAAGTTATTCTCGGTATGAGCCGCGATCCACAGTTCGGGCCCTTGCTGGCGTTCGGGCTGGGCGGGATCTACGTCGAAATACTCAAAGACGTGACATTTCGCATCGCTCCGATCACAGCGGGGGAGGCTAGTGCGATGATAGGAGAGATTCGCGGCGCGCCTTTGCTGCGCGGGGTGCGGGGAGAACCACCATCGGACTTGGGTGCGATCCGCGATGCCTTATTGCGCCTATCACAACTCGTCAGTGAGTTCCCAGAGATCGTCGAATTGGACGTGAATCCGCTCGTCGTCCACTCAAATGGCGGGGTGGCGATTGATGTGAGGATTGTGGTGGAGTAGGACAAAGACTCGATAACATGGCTTATGAACCCCCGCCAAACGGCTTTCGCACCTTTTTGATCGTTTGGGTGACGCAATCCATTTCGGTCCTGGGGAGCGCGCTGACGTTCTTTGCCATTACCATCTGGTTGACGCAAACGGTCTATGCGCGACCCGAGCAAAAACCGGAGTTGGCATTTGCCTTGTCCGCGGTCAGCCTTGCCTTTGCACTCCCCACCGTTTTTGGCGCGCCCATCGCCGGCGCCTGGGCCGACCGGCACGACCGCAAGCGCACGATGATGGCGATGGATTTCGCGAATGGCTGGATCAGTCTCGCGCTGGCACTGACGATTACGACCGGCGTGCTGCAGATGTGGATGCTGGTTGGGCTCGCGTTCCTGCAGGCGATGGTCGGCGCCTTTCATGCTGCGGCGTTCGACACTTCGTACGCGATGCTCGTGCCGGAAAAGCAGCTGCCGCGCGCGAACGGGATGATGCAGACTATCTGGTCGCTCTCCGGTATAGTGTCGCCTGCCATCGCCGCCAGCCTCATTGCCCTACCTGCTCTGGCGCGGCAGGGCCTCGTGCCTGGAAGCGCGGGCAATTTCCTGGCTCAGTTTACGGATGGTTCGCCAATCGCGATCACGTTGGATGCGGTCACGTTCTTCCTGGCGGCTCTGACCTTGATCTTTCTTTACATTCCTTCTCCGGCTCGTCGCGATATGGAAGGCGGCGACCAGCGCAAGCCCAGTCTCCTGGCAGATGTGCGAGAGGGTGCGCTCTATATCTGGAACCGCCGGACATTATTATGGCTGCTCGGGACCTTTACGGTCGCCAACCTTGTCGCTTCGCCGATGGGCATCTTGGAACCTCTCGTTGTCAAGTTCAACCTGGCAGGGGACTGGCTGGCACGCGGGTTGACGTTCGAAACAGCCCTGGCGCTCCTCAGCTCGATCATGAGCGCAGGTGGAGTGACGGGCGGAATCTTGATCAGCACCTGGGGTGGACTGAAGAAGAAACGCGTGTATGGTGTCGTGGTCGCCATGATCGTGCAGGGCTTGGCGATGATAGCCTTCGGCCTTTCCTCATGGCTCTACCTGAGCGCGGCACTGGGTTTTGTGATTAGCGGCATGGTGCCGGTGATGAATGCGCACTCACAAGCCATTTGGCAGACGCAAACGCCGCGTGAATTGCAGGGGCGAGTTTTCTCGGTCCGGCGCTTGATCGCCCAGTTCACCTGGCCTCTCAGCACTCTGTTGGCGGGGTTGGTGGGCGGATTATTCAATCCCGGCGCGGTGATCGTGGTCCTGGGCGCCATATACGCCGTGTTCTGCCTGGCGCAGCTGTTCAATCCATATCTCTTGCGTGTGGAAGACAAGGACTGGCTGGACGCGATAGCGGCGCGTGCCGCGAGCACCGAGTAAAGAATGCCCGCCGGTCCGGAATTCTCGGCAACGCGTAGTAGTTAACCAGCCATGTTCGATCTGCATTGGAGGTTACAATGAAAACACTTTACATTGTTTCAACAGAGTCCTTCAGCGGCAAGACATCGCTCTGCTATGGTATTGCGGCAAGGATGAAACGGGATGGACGGCGGGTCGGGTATTTCAAGCCGCTCGTCTTTTTCGGTCGGCTTGTGGAGGGAAGGACTTTAAGCGAAGATGCGCCTTTTATGCGCGTTTCGCTGGCTTTAAAGGAAACGGATGACCTCCTGGCGCCAAACATCTTGGATACGCTTTCCATCGAGAACGCCGCTGCCGGCAAGCCGAACAATTACGCCGAGAGGATGGACCGGGCATTTGCCCAGGTGTCCGTGGACAAGGATGTCGTTCTGGTCGAAGGCGCGGCGTCGCTGTCCGAAGGCACGCTGGTCGGTCTGCCGCCGCGCGAGGTGGCGGAGCGACTAGATGCGCGTGTGCTGGCCGTGGCGAAATACAATAATGACCTCGCGTTGGATAATGTCATCGCGGCGCAGTCCGTCTTCGCCGACCGCTTCCTCGGCGCGGTCCTTAACGAAGTGCCCAGGCCCCGGATGGAGTTTCTCCAAGAGACAGGTATCGCGGCGCTCGCCGCGCGCGGGGTGCGGGTCTATGCGACGATTCCGCAAGAGCGCCTTTTGTTGTCCATGACCGTGAATGAGATTGCCGAGGTGCTCGACGCCGAAGTTGTGGGAGCGACCAACTACGGGCATGAATTGGTGGAGAACCTGATGGTCGGCGCCATGAGCATGGATACGGCTCTCTCCTACTTTCGGCGCAAACCGAACAAGGCCGTTATTACCGGCGGTGACCGGGCGGATATTCAGCTTGCCGCGCTCGAAACCTCGACGCGATGCTTGGTGCTCACCGGCAACCTGCGCCCTAACGCGCTCATCCTGGGGAGGGCGGAGGAGTTGGGTGTGCCGCTCATCATCGCCAAGCAGGATACTTTGACGGCGGTCGAGATTATCCAACAATACTTTGGCAAGATCCGATTGCACCAGCCGCGCAAGGTCGAACGTTTTGAGGAGTTGTTGAATGAGCGGTTTAATTTTGCCCGATTGTACGCCGACCTGGGATTGGACAAACAGGAATAGGGAAAGCGTCAAATGCCAAATGCCAGCATCATCGTATACGGAGCGAACTGGTGCGGAGACTGCCGCCGCGCCAAGAGATTCCTGGGCGAGCAGATGGTCGATTACCGGTGGGTGGATATCGAAAAGGACAAGGAGGCACGCGCCCTCGTCGAGCGGATGAACAACGGCAAGCGTATCATTCCCACCATTGTGTTCGAGGATGGTTCGTTCCTGGTCGAGCCGTCGAATGCTCAATTGGCGCAAAAGCTCGGGCTGAGAACGCAAGCCAAGTGCGAGTTCTACGATCTCGTCGTCATTGGCGGTGGACCCACCGGCCTGACTGCCGCGATTTACGCGGCGCGAGAAGGAATCAAAACGCTCGTGATCGAAAAAAGCGGGCTTGGCGGGCAGGCGAGTTGGACGGGGACGATTGAGAATTTTCCGGGAATCCCGGAAGGTGTGACCGGTCCGGAACTGGCGGAGCGAATCACCAGCCAGGCCCACCGGTTTGGAGTGGAGATCCTCCAAGCGCAGGAGGTGGACCGGATTCAGGTCGCGGATAACTATCGCACGGTCCATTTAGGAGGTGGCGCCGCGTATAATGCACGTGCGGTTCTAATTGCGACCGGAGCCAAGTATCGCCGGCTGGATGTTCCTGGAGAAGAAAAATTCACCGGCGCGGGCGTTCATTTCTGTGCCACCTGCGATGGACCCTTTTACAAAGATGTCGAGCAGTTGGTTGTGGTTGGGGGTGGGAATAGCGCCGCGGAGGAAGCCATTTTCCTGAGCAAATTTGCGAAGAAGGTGACGATCCTGGTACGCGGGGACCGGCTGACCGCGAGCCAGGTGGCACAGGACAAGCTGGCCGGGAATCCTTCCGTCGAAATCCAATACAATACCAGCGTAACTGAATTGAAAGGGACGGGAAGATTGGAGGCGGTCGTCACCCGAAATTCCCGGACAGGTGCGACTGCAGAACTGCATCCCGCGGCAGTATTCGTTTTTATCGGGTTGACGCCGAACAGTATGCTGGCGAGGGAAGGAGTTTTGTTGGACCGCGAGGGCTATATCCTCACCGGGCACGAACTGGTTCATTCGGTGGAACAGCAAGTCCAG
>JBLMXX010000376.1:0-6276 GCA_050257995.1 Acidobacteriota bacterium
GGTCTCCCTCCGTCTCCCAGAAATTGATTGAGATCGCCTTGCCTGTGTCGCGCCGAGTCAGAAGAAGTTGCCCCTTGAATCCCTTCTGCTCTTTCAAGATGGGGACAATGGAATCTCGGACGATTTGGCTCGCCTCATCCACTTTGCCAGATTGGAACTGGATGTTCACTGCTCGCGCAAACATGGTCTTTTCTCCCTTGAAAATAGGACACGGAACGCGTCAAGCCAATCGTTTGGCGGTTGTTGTTACCATAGCCCCGTCGATAAACGACGGTCTACCCAGTTATTGATTGAGATTGAACATGACGCCGCCAGTCTTGTGGATGGTGTACGGACCAACCTCCACAAAATCCGGCGGCCAAAGGTAGCCGGGAGGTCCTATCCGGGGTCCCCACATGGAACACTGGATCACGACATGGTGAGAGCCATTCAGAGAGCCCGACCCAATCCCAGTGAACGATGCTTCCAGTTCAAGATGCCCGCCCTCACCGGGGCTGCCGCCGGGTGCTGTCGGTGTGAACAGATTGAACGTTGTGGCTGCCCAAGTGCCACTGCCCATGACGCTTCCCCCCGCATCGAGGATGGTGTAACTACCGCCTCCGTTGATACTTGACGGGGACAGGTCGAAGGAGCCGGAGCCCGTAATCACGATCGTCAGTCCGGTCGCGGGGTCCTGAGCAGAATTGAGCTTGCCGAGCAGTTTGTAATCCCAGGACACACCTGCCTGCGAGGGACTCGCCGCAGAAGAACTCGGGGCAAGCAGCATCAACGCAAAGATGAGCAACGCTCCTTTGGCGATCACGCATGCCGCCTGGGGCATGAAACGATTAGCCGATGTCATTCTAATACCTCCTGATTTTTGTTTCAAAGATTCTTATCTGCGCCTGCGGCTCACGATCCGTAGGTCGCATAGCCGGCCATTTTACAAGCAATGGCTCCGTCTGGTTTTAGAGTGACTGTAGCACATTCGCCGTTATGAAAGTGTTATGATGGCGTTATCGACAAAAAAGAGGAGCGATCTTCTCGCCCCTCTGCGCTCAAGCCCAAGTGGTCCGGTCCTTATGGCGGGTCCGTGTCCATGGCCTGATCGATCGCTTGCTCCAAATTCATCGCTCTCCCCTCCGCCAAGGCACAATGGAGCGACGCTTCTTCCAGTTGCGCGCGGAGCGCATTCGCCGTGAGGTTATATTCCGTCTGATCCGTTGGGAACAGTTTGCCTGCCACAGCATTCAGCTGCGCCTCCGCCGCGCCAAGCAGTCGCGCGGCACGAACCGGTTGCCCTCGTCTTAATGCGAGTTCCGCCTGGGCCGCCATACTCGCGGCGATACCCTGGAGATAGCCCACCTGACGGTTTAGCGTGAGACTTGCCTCAATCCATGTGCCGGCCTGCTGCACATCGCCTTGATCGAGTGCCGTGATACCCAATCGCCGAATCGGGTACCCCATACTGTTGACATCGCCAATCGCTCTAAAGTTTTCAACCGCCTCCCCATACAGCTTTTGAGCCTGCTCAACATCGTGTTGCGCCAGCAAGAGATCCCCCAGATAGGTGAGCGACCACCCTGTCGCGTGAAGGTCATCCAAATCCCGCAGCAACGTCAAACTTTCTGTCAGGAAGATTCGTCCGGCTGAATAGTCTCCCTGGCTCGTGGCCGCCGCCCCCAGCGTCCCCAGTGCCCCAGCCAGGATTTTCTTATCTCCCAATTCCCGGCTTGAGGTGACCGCCTCTTCAAGGAGGGGGCGCGCGTGGACTCCATCCCCCTGAGACCACAAGCAGATCGCCCCCGCCGCCCAAAGCGCCTTGGCTCGCGCTGAGGAAAGCGCGGCGGTTTTGGTCAGTGAGATGGCTTGCATCAAGCGAGTTGACCCTGCGGTGTAATAACCACGCGCTAACCAGAAATACCACAGCGCTCCCGTCAAGCGCAGTGCCGCCGTCAGCTCGCCATGCTTGAGCGACCAGTCCAACGCTACCATGAGGTTAGCGTGTTCCGCGATCAGCCGGTTGAACCATACGGCTTGCTCGGTGTGACTGAAATGTGGTTCCGCTTCCTCGGCGAGTTTCGAAAAGAAATCGAGATGACGCGACCCGAGTGGCTCCCAATCCCCCGACTCGAGCAGTTTCTCATTGGCATACTGCCACATCGGTTCCAACAACCGATAACGTGCCTGGTCTCCCTGTTCGGAATCGGTTACATTCACAAGTGATTTGTCTGCCAGTTTGGATAACAGGTCGAGCACCTCGCCGGTCACAAGGCGATCCTGCTCTTTTTGGGCGCACACCGTTTCGACGGCTTCCAAAGTAAAGCCATCCGCAAACACCGCCAGGCGACGGAAAAGGACCTGCTCTTTTTCTGACAGCAGGGCGTAACTCCAATCCATCGTCGCGCGTAACGTCTGATGCCGCGAAAGAGTGGAGGAACCCCCTTGCGTCAGCAGTTGAAAGGCGTGATCGAGCCGGCCGGCGATCTGGGTAGGAGTGAGCATGGCGATCCGCGCCGCCGCGAGCTCGATTGCCAATGGGATGCCATCCAAGCGTTGACAGATCTGGATTACCGATGGGGCATTGAGAGCATTCAAGGTAAAAGTAGGCAGTGCGGCGCAAGCGCGGTCCACAAAGAGCCGGATGGCATCCGAGTGCGAGAGCGTACTCAACGTCAGGTCATTCGGGTCGGGGAGCGAAAGGGATGGCACTCGCCATACGACCTCCCCCATCACGTTCAATCTTTCGCGAGTCGTTGCGACCACCTGTAACGACGGACACGCGCGGAGCAATGATTCGACGATTTGCGCGCAGGGGCTCACCAAATGCTCGCAATTGTCGAAGATGAGCAAGAGCATCTTTGACTGCAAATCGTCTGCGAGTGTATCGATCAAAGCGCGGTCGGATTGCGATTGAACACCCAACAGCGATGCGATCGAATGCGGGATCAACGCGGGGTCGGTAAGCGGAGCCAAATCGATAAACCATACCCCATCGGCGAAGGTGTCCCTCAACTCACCGGCCAGTTGGATGGCGAGTCGCGTTTTGCCACAACCGCCGGTCCCTGTCAGTGTGATGAGCCGCGTTCCGGACTTGCCTTGCGAAGACGAAATCAATCGTTTGAGATTCTCCAACTCTTCGTTCCGCCCCACAAAACCGGTCAGATATTTCGGCAGGTTGTCGGTAGTCCGCCGGGGGAAGGGGCCCTCCGCAGGCAAAGGGGCTGTCTCTATCTTCTGGACTTGGTCGTTCATGGCGCGGGTCTCGGCGCTCGGCTCTACGTCCAATTCGCTTTTCAAAACGGTCACACAGGTCCGGTAAACCCGACGCGCGTCCGCTCGATTGCCGCGCAATCCGTGTAACCGAATCAACTGCCGATAGGTTTCCTCGCGCAACGGATCGGACCGCAACAAATATTCCGCGTAGCGAATGGCAGAATGGTAATCCCGCCGGTTCTCCAACGACACGACCAGTCGTTCGAGCGCTTCGATGAACTGCTGGCGGAGACGCTCGCGTTCGGATAGAATCCATTCGTCGTAGCAACCCGCGAGCAAATCGCCGCGATACAGGCTCACCGCCTGACGCAACGAGTCGATCGAGTCGGCTTGCTCGACTGCTTTTTCAAAGTCGGCCACATCCAGGGTGAAGGGGGAATCCGGCAACCACTGAATGGCCTGCGCATCCAATTGAAGAAAGCGTTCAGAGTGGGGCAAGGTTTGCTTCAAGAGGTGAAGAGACTGGCGGAGGTTATTGCGGGCCTGGTCTTCCGACGAATCAGGCCAAAAGAGGAAGGCAAGGCGTTGGCGGGATTGGGGTGTGCGGCAGTGCAACGCGACGTAGGCAAGGAGCAACTGCACACGGGGGGGAATGACGCTCGTGATCGATTTGGCGTCGAGCATCAAGTGAAAATCCCCCAGTAGGTGCACGTGCAGTGTCGGCATCATCACCAACATCCTTCATCCGACGCAGCCAGAGGCCCTCTGCGCCGTTAAGGAATCTCTGCTCAACGCAAACATCCGACTCCGTACGGCGGGCGTAGGACCTCGCCGCTAGGGCGTCTGCTCCAGGACCTGAGCAACCACGAGATCGAGACTTGCCGTCTGCGCCCGGGTCTCCGCCATTCTAGTTTGCTGCGGGGTCAATCGCGCTTCCAGTTCCCGGCGCAGTTTTTCCGCCCGGTTTTTAGACTCTGGTAAGCCGGCGGGGTGGTTCAGGACGATCAACAGCAACTCTAGAGCAAACTGCGCATCTCCCCTCTTCGCCCGCAGACTTGCCAAGCCAACGAGCGCCTCCAGCGCCGCAGGCATGCCACGGATTTCAGCCGCGATGCGAAGTGACTTCCGCCAGACACGCTCAGCCTCGACGTCGTTTCCCAGCGCGAAAAGGCTTTGGCCCATCTGGGCAAGGCTTTGCGCCATATAGAAACGTCCGCCCAATTCAGTGAAGGTGTCCACCGCTTTGTGGAACATGTCGGCTGCTCGCTGATGCTCGCCCTGCGCTTGGGCAACCGCGCCGAGCCCCTGAAAGGCATGACCTAGGTTCCAGCGCGCTCCAACAGATATATTCAGCTCAACGCTTTCTTCCAGCGCCGTGCGTGCTTCATCAAACCGACCGAGCGCCAATGCACTCTGTCCGAGGAAATTCAAGCCAAAACCGATAAAGCGTGGATCGCCAACTGCGCGCCACTCCGCCACCGCGGCCTGAAGCCGTCCGTGCTGGTTCCCGGGCTTGCCGATCAACCTGGAGTAATGGGCATGTAAGGAGAGAGAGGTCGCGGCGAAGATCCGATCGCCAACTGCCAAGGCTTTTTCCCGCGCGTCCGCAAATAGGTCCAATGCCCTCGCATAATCGCCTTTCAGGGACATGACGCTGCCGAGGTACGTGATCGGCTCGACGATGAGTCGCGCATCATTCAGTGGAGTTAAGATTCCCAGGCTGCGCTCGAGCATCGCTTGTGTCTCCTCGTGGCGTCCCAGGCGATAAGTAAGCAGGGCGCGATTGGTCAGGAGATGTCCCAGCGCGGCTTGGCCTGTTCGATCGGCAGGTGACGGCCCGTGCGCGGCTTGCAGTGCGTCGATCGCGCGGTCGAGCGTATCAATTCCTTCCTGATACCAGCCCCGCGTCTCATACAACATGGCGAACGCCCTCAAGGTCTGCTCGATCAACCCGAATTCGCATTGAGTGACAGCCCAATTCCATGCCACTCGGATGTTGTCCATCTCGGCAGTCCACTCGGCGAGCGCCTCGCGTTGCGCGGGGCTTCGCAATCGCCCATCCGCACGACTAAAGGAGATCAGGTAGTACTTGCCGTGACGCGCCTGGGTCTCCTTTTGTTCCTCTGGGTAGGCCGAGAAATATCCGGAGGCAAACTGTCGAATCAGTTCATGCATATCGTAGCGATGATCGCCACTTCGACGCACGAGGGATTTGGCGATCAATGAGGAGAGCACGGAGAGCGTGGCTCTTGCCACGTCCTCTGCCGCCTCACGCCGGAACCCTCCACGGAATACGGAAAGCCGGAGCAAGACTCCCTGCTCTTGCTCCGTGAGCAGCTTCCAAGAATGATCGAAGACTGCCCGCATCGACCGGTGACGCGGGGGAAGGTCACGCGCCGATACGCTCAAGAAATCCAGCCCACGGTCGATCTCCCGGGCGATCTCCTCACAGGTCAAAGTCCGCACCCAAGCCGCCGCCAGTTCGATCCCCAGAGGATTCCCTCCCACCAGTTGGCAGATGTGGAAGATGGCGGCGTAATCCCCTGGGGTGGCGTTGAATCCAACGTCCGCGTGCCGGGCGCGCTGCAGGAACAACTCGGCGGATGAATCCGGCGCACTTGTTTCCGCCGAGACGCCTTCAGGAACCGGCAGCCCCTGAACTTGAAACACCCATTCCCCTTGCACATTCAATGGCTCGCGCGAAGTCACTACCAACTTGATCCTGCCGGCGTGTTCCAGGAGCTGGACAAACAGGTCCGCCGCGTCCCCCCGGACGGGGTCTTGTACCAGCAATTGCTCGACGTTGTCCAAGACCAAAAGCGATCGCTTGTCGCGCAAATAACTGAACAGTTGGAGGCGTGGATGGGTGGGACCGTAAAACGAGAAACCCAGGGCATCGGCAATGGCAGGGACAATCGCTTCCACTGAATCGATGGCAACGAGCGAAACAAACGCCACGCCGTGTGCGAAGGCGTTGCGCTGAAGAGCGGCGGCTTGCACCGCGAGGCGAGTCTTGCCAATTCCGCCGGGTCCGACCAGTGCGATCAATCGGCAACCCGGATCGTCGATCAGGCGCGCCAG
>JBLMXX010000377.1:0-22387 GCA_050257995.1 Acidobacteriota bacterium
CGTCCTCCGGAATGACCAGCAGCCCGTTTGCGCGCGAGACTGAAGTCAGAATGCCTGATCCCTGCTCGCCGGTCGAGCACGCAAGGTAACCCCCAGTCCGCTTCTCCACACGCACGCGGATAAAGTTGCGCCTGTGGGCTGAATTCTCCACGCTTTCTTCAAGTTGCGCCCGGACAGTCGGCCGGGCAAAGTGCGTTTTGCCCAGCATAGTCAAAATCGCGGGGCGCGCAAAGATTTCGAACGAAATCATCGCGCTGACCGGATTGCCTGGCAGTCCAAGGAGCGGTACCTGCCTGTCGTCTTTTCCCCGTAGGACACCAAAGGCAAGCGGCTTGCCCGGCTTCATCTTGACCTGCCAAAAGTGCATGGCGCCTTCCGTGTTCAGGACGTCCTTGACCATGTCGTAATCGCCGACCGAAACGCCCGCGCTCGTGATGAACAAGTCGGCTCCGGCCTCGATTCCCGCGTGGATCTTGCCCGTCAGGTCTGCGATATTATCGCGCGCGATCCCCAATTGGATGGGAATCCCACCCGATTTTCTGACCGCCGCGACATTCGCATACTCGTTCGAGTTGCGAATCTTGCCGGGACTTACCGGTTCGTCAAGCGCGACGAGCTCATCGCCCGTTGCCAGGATCGCGACGCGCGGGCGGCGATGGACGAGGACCTCTTTCTTGCCGACCGATGCCAGAACCCCAATCTCCGGCGGTCGCACCACGGTCCCCTTGGGCAGGACCACTTCACCTGCGTGGATATCTTCTCCGGCGGGTCGCACATTATCACCCAACCGGATTGCTTTCAGGACGGCTACCGTCTCGCGGTCTTTGCCTGCCCCGCGCGCCTCGACGCCTTCCGAGGTCTCCTCGAATCGAACGACCGTATCAGCACCGGGGGGAAGGGGCGCGCCTGTCATAATCCGCATCGCGGTGCCCGGTCCCACTGCCTGGCTGGCGACATAGCCCGCCGCTACGTCCCCAATCACCCGCAGGACGGTCGCATGCTCAGCCGAGGCGTGGGCAATGTCCTGCGCGCGGACGGCGTAGCCATCCATCGCAGAATTGTTAAAGGGCGGAACGTCGATATCAGAAACAATGTCCTCTGCCAGCACGCGGTCGAGTGAGTCGAGCAGAGGCACCCGCTCTGCTTCCAGAGGATTGAAATGCTTCAGAATATAGGCCAATGCATCTTCGACAGAAATATAATTCATCATCACCCCAATTGAGGATTCCAGATTTATGCTCTGGAATCATTCCACGACAATTCTTTCCAATCCCGCATACACCTGCATCTGCCCTGCATGCGCATAGCCGATCAGCGTAATGTTCCACGCTTTCGCCAGTTCGACGGCCAGTTCAGTGGGCGAAGTGCGGGAGACGACGATGGGCGTTTGCATCTTGCTTGCTTTCGTAATCATTTCAGACGAGATGCGCCCGGTCGAGAGCAGCATGCTATCCCGAGTGGAAATACCCCGCATCATACATTCTCCCCGCAGTTTGTCGATGGTATTATGCCGCCCCACGTCCTCGGCAATCGCGAGTAGACGGTCGGCGGCAGAGTCGGCGAGCGCGGAGGTATGGACGCCGCGGCATTCGTGATACAGAGTCGCTCTGGCAATCAATTCGCGCATCATCGCGAAAATCTGCGCCGGACTCACTCGGATGTCCGATTCGATCGGCGGTTGCTCTTTGGAGAGGTCGGCAAACGTAACGCCTCCGCCGCAGCCACTCGTGATCGTACGGCGGGTGGGGAGGATAAAGGTCTCACGGGTGAGGCGCACCTGGATGGAACCGACGCCGTCCTCACACACGGGCATACTGCGCGTCTCGTTCAGCCCGAGCGCGGGGATATACCAGTACGCGCAGTCGGAGGCAAGATTCACGCGAACGGAGGCAATATCATCCAAGCCGGCAATCAAGCCTTCCGACGCGAGAAAACCGAGCGCAAGGTGGTGCAGGTTGCGTGAGGTCGCCATGAATGTGACGACCTCCTGGTCGTTCACGTACAATGACCAGCGGCTCTCGCCGATGACACAGGACTCGACACGCTCGATGCCCTTTTCTGAAACACGATAATAGATGGCTTTCGCTTTTTCTTCAAACATCATTATCTGATCGTGGATAGGCGTCCCAATTTGAAAAGTGGCATTCTGGCGTATGGAACGCTCGCCGCAGCATTCCCTTACGGCGCGCCCTCGGCGAGGCGGCGGGCGAATTCCAGGTCCTGCGGCGTGTTCATGTTGAAAAAGGACAGGTGCTGGGGATCGAACCGGTCCACTTCGTCGGCCTCGACAATACGCACGCGCAATTTGTCCATAATACTGATGACACGCAAATCGTCTCTCTGCAGGCTCGCCTGCATGGTCGGCAGGCACTCCCGCGAATAGATTGCATGAGTCGGATGCAGATCGATCCGCTTGGCGGGGATCCAGTCTGGGTGCTCGTTGGCCGCGCCCTCACGGGACCCCAGAGGGAGACGGCGTCGCGGTGACTTGCCGGATGGGTCTTTGGCACGCGGGATTACAACTTGATATTCCGGCGCGAGGGACATCATATAGCACATCAAATCGTGATTGAGAAAAGGCATATCGCATGCCACTACCAACCCGTACGGTGCCTGTGCCGCCGCCAGTCCCGAATAGATGCCGCCGAGCGAGCCCTTGCCGGGAAAAACATCCCCCACGATGCGCGTCCCAAATTGAGCGTAACGCTCCGCGTCATTCGCGACAATGATCGTCTCGGCGCAAATGGGCTGGACTCGCGCCAGGACCCGCGCCACGAGCGGTGCACCGTCGAATGGAATGAATGCCTTGTCCTGCCCCATGCGCCGGCTCTGCCCACCCGCCAGAATCAAAGCACTCACGCGGAGACCTGCAACCTTACCTTGCACAATCTCGTCTGCGGTCACTCTTTTCCTATAGCACCCCACTAGTTGAGCGAGAACGTACCCTGGTCAAGAATTCGACTCGTCTTCTCGGAAACCAGCCGGATGAGTTGCATCTCGCGCCCCATAAATGCAATCTCGCGTTGGAGGCGAGCGATCACGGTCGGGGACTCTAGCAGGGATTGCTTGTCGGGTTGGCTCACCTGCAAATGGGACGCAATGAGATAGGAAAGGACCGTGGGGTCCTTGGGTGCCTTGAACTCTTTCTCTTCCTGAGCCTGCTCTTGCTCCTCGGTCGCGGCAACGTTTTGGATGGTGCGGACATATCGTCGGAACATTTTCACTGTCTGGCGCGCCACCTTTTCTGACTTGTCCAAATCCACATCCTCATCCCGCCACAACTCGATTTGAGCCGTCATATAGGGAAGGTCCGTGTAGGATTCGAGCAATTTGAAACGCGTCAGGCCCGCCGCGATGATGTTCATTCGCCCGTCGTGCAAGCGCGCCACGTCCACAATGCGGGCCACGGTGCCCACCGGGTGAGGCAAGGACGGGCCGCCCACTTCATCGCCTTCCTTAATCAAGACGATCCCAAATGCCAGGTCCTCCTGCAAGCAGCGCTCGATCATTTCGATATAGCGCGGCTCGAAGATTTGCAGCGGAATACGCGCTTGGGGGAAAAGGACCGCATGTAACGGGAATAATGGCAGTTGCTTCTCTAGGATTTTCATACGATCGTCATTCTAGTTTAGAGCCCGCTCCAAATTCGCGCCGCAGGGTCTCGCGTGCCCGGTCACTCATCGCAGAGAAATTGGCGTGAAACAGGTCCACCAGCCCGCGCGTGGTATCATCTTCCGCTTCGCCCTGGACCGTTTCGCAAATCCGGGCGCCCAGCTCCGAGTACAGGGACATCAGGCGAAGCGCGTGTTCCCGATACAGCGGGGTCAACTGTTTCTTGGCTTCCTCGGAGAGACGCGGCTCGTGCTGCATCCCTTCGCCACTGCGCGCGCCGACGTGTTCGGCGGTTTCCGCCATCGCCTGAATTTTTTCCAGCAATCGCTGTATAGTGCGGGCATCCATGAGGGGTTCCGATAGGAATCAAAATAAATGGGAACGCACTGTTGCGTCCCCACTCTCGCCAACCATCGAACGGAAAATAACTCTTTCCGGCGGGGACAGAAAACGTCTCCGCGGTGATCTCGGTTTCGCTCCCGAATTGCCGAAAGTGAGCCCTCGGACGGCGCCCGGATTTCGCCGTGCGCCGCTCGGCGCATCACTTTTTGTGAGATTCAAGATACGTTACGGCATCCCCCACCGTAGTGATCTTTTGGGCTTCCTCGTCGGAGATCTCGCCGCCGAACTTTTCCTCGAACTCCATGATCAATTCCACCAGATCGAGAGAGTCGGCTTCGAGGTCCTCGCGAAAGCGAGCCTCCCGCGTCACTTTGCTTTCGTCCACGCCAAGCTTGTCGATGATGATCGCTTTGACCTGATTGAAAACCTCATTGTCGGCCACTTTCGATAACCCCCTTCAGGATTTTTGAAACTCCATGATAAGAACTCTGGGCAAAGTATATGCATTTTCGCACTGTGCGTCAACCCGCAGTTAATGGTATAATGAACCGCACAATGCGGAGAATAGCGAAGGATAAAACACCGCGTTGTGAGAAAAGTTACGGTTTGATATAACTCCTGCGCTTGGGAAGCGCAGGATCATCCCTGCCCAGTGCCACCCTGCGGCGGCAACTTTCCGAGGTGACATGCCGGACGATACAGCGCACCGCGAGCGCAAACTCGAGCATTTACGGATCAATCTGAACGAGGACGTCCAGTTTCATCAAACGACGAATGGACTGGAACGATATCGCTTCATACACCAGGCTCTCCCTGACCTTGACCTTGCGGAAATCGACCTGGCGACTTTGTTTCTGGGGAAACCGCTCCGGGCACCACTGTTGATCTCCTCCATGACGGGAGGCGCCGACGAAGCCGAGCGCATCAATCTCACCCTCGCCGCGGCCGCCCAGGCAACGGGGATCGCCATGGGGCTCGGCTCCCAACGCGCAGCCATCGAGGACGAGTCTCTCGCCTATAGTTATCAAGTCCGCCGCGTGGCACCCGACATTCTGCTCTTTGCCAACCTCGGCGCCATCCAACTGAATTACACTTATACCATCGACCAGTGCCGCCGCGGCGTCGACATGATTCAAGCCGACGCTTTGATCCTCCATCTAAATGCAATCCAGGAAGCCGTCCAGTCCGGGGGCAATACCAACTGGAAAGGGCTTTTGAACCGGATCGAGCAAGTGTGCCGGGCGCTCCCGGTCCCTGTGATCGGAAAAGAGGTCGGTTTTGGCATCTCCGAAGAGGCCGCGCGGCAGCTTGCCGGCGCCGGTGTCGCCGCGATCGACGTGGCGGGTGCCGGGGGCACATCCTGGGCCGCCGTCGAATCGCACCGGGCGCCCTCCGTCTTCCTGCGCCGCCTCGCCGAAGCATTCTGGGACTGGGGCATTCCGACGGCGGCAAGCCTTGAACGCGCCCGCCGGGGCGCGCCGGACCTCCCGCTCATTGCCAGCGGCGGCATCCGGGACGGAGTGGAAGCGGCCAAGTGCATCGCGCTCGGAGCACGCTTGGTCGGCTTCGCCTCGCCCATGTTGAAACTGGCGGACCGGGGTGTAGAAGAGACTATCGAAGGCATCAAATTGCTCGAAGAGGAACTGCGGACTGCCATGTTCGGCATCGGCGCGCAAAATCTGGACGCACTGCGGAACACGAAACACCTTGAGAAGGTGGCGAATGGATGATTATCTAGAGGCACTCGATAGAGAATTACGCGCTATCCTGGTCTCCCCCGATCGCGTCTACGACCCTTATTACGGAATGTTCCGCTACCACCTTGGCTGGACGGATGCCCAATTCAATGACATCAAACTGGATACCGGCAAACGCTTGCGCGCCCTATTGTGCCTTCTCTCCTGTGAAACCGTCAGCGGCGACTGGAAACCTGCGCTGCCGGTCGCGGCGGCGATCGAACTGGCGCACAACTTTTCATTGATCCACGACGATATTGAGGATCACGGCGACTCCCGCCGTGGTCGGCTGACCGTCTGGAAAGTGTGGGGGCTCGCCCAGGGGTTGAATGCCGGGGATGGAATGTTCGTGCTGGCGCGCCTGGCAATGGACCGGCTCTGCGAACGCGGTTTCTCTTTCGAAAAATGCGCTGTGATGAGTCGGATTTTTGACCAGGCCATGTTGGCGTTATGCCGGGGACAGTTCCTGGACCTGGCTTTTGAATCGCGCCTGGATGTAACAGTGGACGAATACATGGAGATGATCCGCGGCAAGACGGCCGCGCTCATATCCGCGGCAAGCCGACTCGGCGCCATGCTAAATAGTGACGACGAACGCCTCATCGGCGCTTTCGCGCGCTTTGGGGCAAATACGGGATTATCATTTCAGATCGCCGATGATATTTTGGGCATCTGGGGCGATCCGTCCATTACGGGCAAATCCGCAGCGACCGATATCCTGTCCCGGAAAAAGTCACTTCCGGCAATCTTTGGCTTGACACACCCAAGATATGGGGCTGCCCTCCGGGACATTTACGGCAAGGGCGAATTGACTTCGGAAGATGTAAGCGCAGTCCTCTCCCTGCTGGACGCGGCCGGCGCCCGCGAGTATGCTCAGAACCAGGCGGATGCATTTCGAACAGCAGCCCACGCCGCGCTGGACGAAACCCGTATTACCAACCACGCAATGGCCGGATTGAGCCAGATTGCCGACCTAATGTCGAATCGCGCCCGCTGATTTTGCGCCGCGTCAGTCAGGCAACAAGCGCCAGAATACCTCGTTGGATAACAATCGACCGCGCGGGGTCAAGCGTACTCCCCGGTCATCCAATTCCACCAGACCCAACTCCCGGACCTGGCGCAATGTTTCGCCGTATTTGGCATACCCGTCCTCGCCGAAACGGTTTTCGAATCCCTCGAAAGAGACCCCTTCTCCCAGCCGCAATCCAAGGATCATGGTCTCTGCCATTTCCAGCTCGCGACCGATCTCCTCGCTCCCATCCACCACACCTTCCCCGCGCTCTATACGCCCGATGTATTCGACCGGCGACATGACGTTCCAATAGCGCGCCCTCTGAAAGAAGGAATGCGCCCCCGCGCCAAACCCCAGGTAGGGTTCGTTGTGCCAATAGGTCAGGTTGTGCCGGGACCCCAGACCGGGCCGCGCCCAGTTCGATATTTCATAGTGGTCGTATCCCGACGAGGCAAGCAATTCCTCAGCCAGCATATACATATCCGCCGACAGATAATCATCCGGGCGCGGGTACTTGCCACGTGCGATCTGGTGTTCTAGCCCCGTGCCCTCCTCTACCTTGAGCGCATAGAGGGAAAGATGTTCGGGAGCAAGTGCGAGAGCCCGTTCCAGCGTGTCACGCCATTGAGCGAGCGTTTGGAGCGGCAAACCGTAAATGAAATCGAGATTGAGGTTATCGAAACCGGCTCGGCGCGCCAGATCATATGTCTCCAATGCGTCTCGAACCGTGTGCCCACGGTTGAGTCGCCGCACGGTTGCATCGTCGAACGACTGCACTCCCAGGCTCAAACGATTGATGCCCAGTGACCGGAATGCCCTCAACTTGTCGAGGTTAACCGTGCCCGGGTTTGCCTCTAACGTGATCTCGGCATTAGGATCGAGTGAAATCAAGTCTCTGCAGGCACGTAGGATTTCTTCAATGTGCGCCGCTGGGACGAGCGACGGCGTACCTCCGCCGAAATACACGGACTTGGCGCGTGCTTTTACTCCCAATCTTGGCGCCGCTCCTCGGATTTCGCGCGCGACGGCCTCTGCGTACGGTTCCATCACGCGTGCCATGTTGGCGTACGCGTTGAAATCGCAATACGTACATTTTATCTTGCAAAAAGGGATAAAAACGAACAGCGCAATTTCTTGCGCTGTTGATTCCATGAGGGTTGACATTGCAGTCTGAATTATACGTCAAAGTGAATCTTTCTTCAACCTTCATCTCAAGATTTGAAACAGGTTGCTATAGTCGTCCGTCCACAAAGGGAAAACGGCGGCCGCGTTGGCGGGGTGCGGAATGCTCCGGCTGGCAATTCCGGGCTGCTGTAAAAAGACTTGGTTTTGAGTAAGCAGCATCCATGAGGAAAGGTAACCCCTGCCCGGCTCTCCCCTTGTCTCTATGAAATTGGCAGAGAGGTGAAATTCGTCTGCCAGACGCCACAACACTGGGCGCAAGTCCAGGTGCAGGTTGCTGATGTGCATGGCCAGAATGCCGTCGGGCTTTAAGTGCTGGAGATAAACCTGCAAGGCCTGTTGGGTGACCAGGTGGATGGGTATGGAATCACCGTTGAAGGTATCCACGACCAGCAGGTCGAATTTTTGTGCCTGACCTGCCGCCCACTCCCTTTCCAGCGAGATGCGGGCATCCCCTGGAACGATTTCGACTCGAGCGGGGCTATCTTTGACATATGTAAAGTAACCGCCTTTGCCTTCTGCTAACTGGATAACGTCCGGGTTAATCTCGTAGAAACGAATGACATCGCCGGGCTGTCCAAATGCTGCCAGGGTGCCAATCCCCAAGCCAAGGACGCCTATCCGCAGGGGCGCGGGACGCCGCGGGTGATTCAAAATCGCCAGTCCTATCCCGCTACTCTCGGTAAAATACGTCGTGGGAAGGCGGCGCTTGTCGTTACCTTCATATTGCAGACCGTGATTCGTCATTCCTTGCGCCAGCCGAAAAGCCCGCTCTTCCGGTAATTCGGCGTTAATTTCGTTCACGCGCAGGACCCCGTAAAAGTTGCGAGAAACGTAAAGCGCCCCCCCCATCGTCGCCTGCACATATACAAAGAAAAATCCGGCCAGGAGCGCAATGGCACCTGCCAGTACGGTCGCAAAGTTTCGGGTCACCCTTGCGCTCTGGCTCGGCAGGCGGTTGACCAACGTTAATATCAGGAGCAGGACGGCACACGCGAGCAACCCCAGAGGCAGTTCCCAATATTCCTTGAAGACATAGGGAGCAATGAGACTCACGGCAATGCCGCCCACCGCTCCGCCAAGTGAAACCATAAAGTAGAATGAGGTCAAATAGCGAGGGTGCGGTTTCAGGTGGGTCAATTCGCCGTGACAGATCATACAGGCGATGAAGAGGACCACGCAATAAGCGCCGATCTGAACGATGACCCCGAGGCTCGCTCCCATGGTCCGGACATAACAATACAATACGATTGCACCCACAAAGGCGACTGTAAATTTCGTGCGCGAGTACCACCGGTCGCTGTCGAAACAGAGAATAAACGTTAGCAGATAAATGATGAGCGGCAGCACCCACAGGAAAGGTATGACCGCCACCTCCTGGGTAAGCTGGCTCGTCGTCGCGAGGAGTAAGACCGAGGCGCATCCCGCCAGAGCAATCCAGACAAATCGAATTCGCGTGCCTGGAGCAGTTCCGTCTTGCTCAACTGGTCCCGGCGGGGAAAAAGCGTCCTTTGATCCCTTATGCTTCCAAGCACCGTAGAACGACAGAATCGCAAAGACAACGTATCCCGCTGACCAGAACCATCCTTGCGAGCGCAGGCTCATATTCGGTTCCACCAGGACAGGATAACACACCAACGCGAGCAAAGAGCCCGCGTTCGAAAGAGCATACAACCGGTAGGGAGAGCGTCCCGGATAGGCGCGGTTGAACCATGCTTGGACCAAAGGTCCGTTGGTGGACAGCAGAAAGAAGGGCAGTCCGATCGCTACGGCGAGGATCTTGAAAATGTCCGCAATGGGCATCTCGACGCTGGCGGGCTTCCATGAGGAATCGGGGGTGATAGGAGCGTTCCATGCAATGGTCGTCACGGCGAGGAGCAGGAGCGAAACGCCAAGCATTGTCGTATGCACCACTGCTTGTCGTCGCTCGCTAAGTCTGGCGACGAGCCAGTGGGCATACCCGTAGCCGCCCGTCAATGCCACTTGGAAAAACAGCATGGTGGTGGTCCAGACAGCCGGCGTGCCGCCGAACCAGGGCAGGATGTACTTGCCCATCATCGGCTCGATCTGGAAAAGCATGAAAGCGGAGAGAAATGCTGCAACGGCGTAGTAGCCCACTGATCCTCTCGCTTGCGATAGGGTATGCCCCTATTCAGATGGAAAACTGAATTCCAACTGGCTCAAGACGGCGCGCAAGTCCGAAGGCAGGGGCGCCGTAAAACTCGCC
This sequence comes from Acidobacteriota bacterium, assembly GCA_050257995.1. GTDB lineage: Bacteria > Chloroflexota > Anaerolineae > UBA4142 > UBA4142 > JBLMXX01. The sequence goes on from JBLMXX010000377.1 coordinate 10,112, forward strand.
GCGCGTCCATCCGGCAATGTGAGCTCGAGCTTCCAGGCGTGCAGGAATTGTCGTTCCAGCCCTAATCGGTTCTTTTTCCGAGAGCCATAGATGGCATCTCCGGCGACGGGGAAACCCATAAATGCGAAATGGACACGGATCTGGTGCGTCCGCCCTGTTTGCGGCTCTGCCTCGACCAGCGAATACTTGCCAAGGTTGGCAAGCGTGCGATAATTCGTCACCGCCTCACGCGTCTTGACATTCGATGCGGTAACCACCGCCATCCGTTGGCGGTGCTTGGGATCGCGGCCGATGGGTGCATCGATTTTGCCGCGCGGCGGCGTTATATGTCCCTCCACCAGAGCCAGATATGTCTTGTGTACACGCCGTGCCTTGAATTGCGCCTGCAGATTGCGCATGGCGGCATCATTCTTGGCGACGATGATGAGCCCGCTGGTCTCGCTGTCCAGGCGGTGCACAATGCCCGGGCGCTCCTCTCCCCCGACGCTGAGACTTGCCGTGTGAGCGAGAAGGGCGTTGACCAGGGTGCCCGCCGTATGCCCCCCGGCAGGATGGACCACCATACCGGCGGGCTTGTTGACGACGATGACATTGTCGTCTTCGTATACAATGTCCAGCGGGATCGGTTCGGCGCGCGCCGCAACGGGTTCGGGCGGAGGGATGCGCACCGTGACCGCCTCACCTGCCTGCACACGGTAGCTTGCCTTACGCTCGCGCCGGTTGACATGGATATTGCCCTCTTCGATCAGTCGCTGCACTGCCGCTCGCGATAAATCGGGGAGATGGTCACTAATATACCGGTCCAGGCGTTCGCCCGCCGTCTCTACTATTAGTTCAGTCGTCGTTTCCATCATCAAACCAAAAACCTCAGCCGGCGGCTGAGGTTTGAGATTAGTGTTCCGGCGTTTCCGTCTTTTCGGACGACTCGGCGGGCACTGGCGCCACCTTTTGTTGCTCTTGTTGCTCAGAACGAAGGAGGTGGAACATCAGCAAACCAACTCCGAGGACGATGGCACTGTCCGCCACGTTAAAGACGGGCCAAAAGCGCACGTAGAAAAGGTCCACGACGGCGCCGTAGTGCAAGCGGTCCACCAGGTTCCCGAGCGCCCCCCCCAACTGCAAGCCGAGACTGAGCCGCACCAGCCATTGACCGGGCGGTAGGGAGCGGTGATAGAACACGATAACGAGCGAAACCCCCAGCGCGACGAACGTAAACACAAGGCTCAACTGGGGGAACATACCGAATGCAGCGCCGGAATTGGTGATATGCGTGAGGACGAACCAGTCCCCGATCTGTGGGATTATGTCAAGCGATCCATTAAGTGGAACATTTTCGATAACCCACGCTTTGCTCGCCTGGTCCACCGCCAAGACGATCAGCGCGATGACGGGGAGCGCGAGATCGCGTAGTTTCAACATATGACTCCGCTCATGCAGTAATCTTTATATTCTTTACTTGTAACTTGGCGCAGTCAATGCACAGCGAAGCCGCCGGCATGACCTTCAGCCGTTCCTCGGGGATTGCCTTACCGCAGCGCTCGCACACCCCGTAGATCCCTCGCTCTGCCCGCACGATCGCCCGGTCGATTTCCTTGAGCATTCCCTCCAGGTGACGGCGAAGTGCAAGTGTCTTTGCCTGCTCCGAAACTTCCGTCGCATCGTCCGCCATGTGATTGCCCGTCGTTGGGTGGTCCTGCTCGACAATCTCCTGATGCTTGAGTTCATCCAAGAGACGCTCTCGCTCCATTTGAAGGGATTTTAGAGCCACGAGATTCACCGGGCGCGCCTCAATATCCACCGGTGGGGGGAGCGTTCGCCCCGTCATCAACATCTGTTTGGCAGAGTTCTTGGCGGTCTTGGCCGCCGCAACGACACCACGTACAATCGCCTTGCGGGCAGATCTTTTGGGGGTGCCTTCCTTCTTCGACATCCGACGCCTCCATCGCAGCAACAGACAACCTTGTATGCGCCGCTTACCCCAATTCTATGCCCGATTGACCCTGAATGCAAATTTCAAGCAGTGCGAAAATCGGGATCCGATACTCCGACAAGCCTGTTCCCCAATCTTCTGAACTCGAAGAGGCATCAAGTCGCTTTCGTTAGCCCAACCGTAACTTTTTCACCGTCGAAAGAGTCGTCAACGGTGGTTGCGCCTGCGGGAGACGGGGTGGGCGTCATCTCGTCCGCGAGTGTTTCGCCCGCGATGTACTTGAAAAAAGTCTCTACTGCTTGCGCTAATTTAGGCGTTGCGGTGTAAAAAAGACGAATGTGGTCAGAAACCTCCAAGCCCGCGCTCTTGCGCAGGTCTTGCACACGGCGGACAAACTCACGCGCGAGTCCCTCCTCTACGAGTTCAGGCGTCAGTTCTGTGTCGAGTGCGACGACGAGGTTCCCCTCCGAGGCAACGGCAAAACCGGTCCGCGGCTGCGGTTGGACAAGCACATCCTCCGGGGTCAACTCCAGCTGCATCCCATCCACACTGATAGTGAGATGGCGCCCGGCTCGGACGTCTGCCGCTATATTTGCCGGGTCCAGATTCGCCAGCGCCGCCTGGGCGCCATTCGTCAGCCGCTGGCGCTTTTCACGCAGAGCCTTCTTCAGTGCCTTGCCCTCGGGTCCTTCTGCCACGAGGTTTTCCGGTTCCGGCACCAGCTCCTTTATCTTCTTCGAGACAGTCGCCAGGTTCGGGCGCAATTGCAAGGTCACCAGTTCTTGCTCCCGCTCGGCGAATTGGACTGATTTGACGTTCAATTCGTCCGCCGCGAGGTCCCGCAAGTGATCGATGGAGGCGCGCACGCCCGGGTCTGCGACTACGACGGCTCGCTTGAGTGGCTGCCGTACCTTCAAGTTCTTGGCTGCGCGGATACCGTGTGCCAACGTCACGACCTGCCGTGCCGCTGCCATGTCCGCCACTAACTGCGCATCCAACAGAGCCGGGTTCGCCTTGGGCCAGGCGGTATGATGGACACTCTCGGGAGCCGTCAGGTCAACCGAGCGGACCAGGTTTTGGTATATTTCTTCCGCGATAAACGGCATAAAGGGCGCCAGCAATTTCGTCAGTGTGACGAGCACTTCATACAACGTGGCATACGCTGACTGCTTATCGCCGTCCGCTTCCGACTTCCAGAAGCGGCGGCGCGAGCGGCGGAGATACCAGTTGCTCAAGTCGTCGATGAATGGCTCGACCGCACGCGTCGCCGGGTAGGCGTCATAGTTTTCCAGTGCTTCGGTGACCTGCCCGATCACCTGCTGTAATCGTGAGAGGATCCAGCTGTCGAGCGGATTGGTCGACCGGGCGCTGGACCGGCGTTCTGCGATCGGGAAGGGTGGAAGGTCCGGCGACCACGCGTCGAGGTTGGCATAAGTGACGAAGAACGAGTAGACATTCCAGAGCGGCAGCAGGAAAGTTCGCCGCGTCTCGTCGGCCAGATGGTATCCAAAAAGCATGTTCGATTCATATCGCTGGGTCGAAAACATCCATCGCATCACGTCAACCCCGACATTCTCGGCGGCTTCGTGAAACTCGATCATATTGCCGAGTGATTTATGCATCGGGCGCCCGTCTTCCGCCAGCAGCGTGCCGTAGCCCATCAGACTCTTGAATGGCGGCAGGTTCTCCATGACAGTGCTCATCGCCAGCATCGAATAGAACCAATTGCGGAACTGCCCGGGGAACGACTCGCTCACAAAGTCTGCGGGGAACCACTTGCGCCAATACGCAGGATCGACCCGATAGCCCACAGTCGAATAAGGGACGATACCCGCGTCGAGCCAGGGATTGCCCACATCCTTGATGCGCGAGACGGCTTGACCACAGTGGGAGCATTTGATCTTGACTTCGTCCACGTAAGGACGGTGAGGCGTGTGATGGTCAAACTTGTCCCACCCTTCAACGGCGCGTTGCTCCAATTCCTCACGACTGCCAATGACCTCAAAGTTACCGCAATTGGTGCATTCCCAGATCGGCAATGCAAGTCCCCAATAGCGCTTTTTGGAGATCATCCAGTCGTGCATATTGCGGAGCCAATCCATCTCCCTCTCGTAGCCAAAGTCGGGGATCCAGCGGATCTGGTCGACCACATCCATGATCTGATAGCGAAGACTGGTCGCCTTTTCTTCGGCTGTTACCTGCTCGCGCGGCTTGTCATAAACCTGCCCCATGCTGATGTACCACTCGTCCACCAATCGAAAGACCAGTTCGGTCTTGCAGCGCCAGCACGTCGGGTAGCGGTGAGTATAGTCGTCTTGACGATAGAACATCCCTTTTTGTTTAAGCGACTCGGCGACTAGCGGCGCCACTTGGAATACACTCTTGCCGCTGAATGGGCCAAACCCATCAATAAAGTCGCCGTTTTCGTCCAGCGGCGCGATCACGGGCAAATTAAATTGCTTGCCCAGTGCAAAGTCCTCGGCGCCGCAGCCCGGAGCGATGTGGACCAGCCCGGTCCCTTCCGCTTCGCTGACGTCCTTCCACAGGATCACTTGGTGTGCCTCGGCCGCGCTTGCCGGCGCATTCCCGATATGATTTCTGAGTTCCGGCGCGACGTGCCCGCCGGTCTCTTTCTCTGCCGGCAATTCGTCAAAGGGTCCGGCGTATTCCCATCCCTCCATTTCCCGTCCAGAGAGTTTGCCCACGACCTCAAAGTGACCTTTGAGTATGTGGGTTGTATGTTCCGAAAGGTAATAGAAATTGTTCCCTTGCCTGACCTTCAGGTATGTAAGGTCCGGTCCCACCGCTACGGCGACATTCGACGTGAGTGTCCAGGGTGTCGTCGTCCACACGAGCAGGTATTCGCTCTGCCGCCCGCGCAGTGGCATTTGGACCGTCAGACTGGGGTGCGTGAGGTCAGGATAATCTTCCGTGCTGATTTCGTGCTCGCTGACGCCCGTGCCACAGCGCGCGCACCACGGCATCACGTCCGTGCCCTTATAGATCCATCCTTTATCCCTGCATCTCTTGAGGAATGTCCAGATGTCATAATTGTTCTCATTGCTGAACGTGAAATACGATCCCCCCAGTTCAGGCAGTCCGAGGCGGGCGACAACCTGCTCGACCGTGTCTGTCACCGGACCCTTGGGTCCCCGTACCGTGATGACCTCGGAAGGGTTCCCGCCCATCTTGTCTCGCAAGAGGCGGAGTTGGTCGGGATCGTTCCAATCCATCCACATGCCCAGCCGGATGGATTGCTCGGTCTGGACCGCGGCGAAATTCAGCACGCGTTGTTTACAGAGCGTGACGAATTGTGCCAGCCCATAGTCCTCAATGTCCCGTTTATTTTTGAAACCCAGGTCTTTTTCGACGTTGACTTCAACCCACAATCCCTGGCAGTCAAAACCGTTCTGCCATCGCTCGTCATATCCGCGCATGGCGCGATACCGGTTGAACAGGTCCTTATAGGTGCGCCCCCAGGCATGGTGGACGCCCATTGGGTTATTCGCCGTAATGGGTCCGTCGAGGAACGACCACTTGGGTCCGCCGGCGCGCAATTTGCGCAACTTGTTGAACGCGTCCGTCTCCTTCCACCACTTTAATCGCTCGCGTTCCATTTCCGGGAAATTCATTTTGCTGGGAACAGATTTAAACATAGCCGCTTTCCTCATTCCACCGCTATTCTCAATCTCTTGTTGATCTTGCCCTTGCTTTCGTGCCCGACCACCTTGATGCGTCCCACCTCGCGCGTGTTCGTCACATGCGTGCCGCCATCCGCTTGCAGGTCCAAGCCGACGATTTCGACGGTGCGCACTTGCTGGATATCGGGCGGGAGGAGATTGATCTTGGTCCGGATCAAATCAGGAATCTGGAATGCTTCATCGCGCGGTAGTACCTTGACGCGAATCTCGCGGGCCGCTGCAATTTCGGCGTTCACCTTTTGCTCGACTTGCCCGGCAAAGTCCGCGCTCATATGCTCAAGTTCAAAGTCCATCCGCGCGGTGAGCGGCTCCATATCGCCGCCGGTGACGCTGACGCCGTAATCGCGGAAAATCACACCGCAGAGAATATGCAGCGCGCTGTGTGTCCGCATCAATTTGTACCGGCGCTCCCAATCGATGACACCGTGGATCGGCGTTCCGACCGCCATTCCTGGCGTCCGGTCGAGTTTGTGCCAAACCTCCCCGCCCTGCTTTTTAACTTCGAGCACGCGATATTCCACAGTACCTGCGCGGAGAATACCCGTATCGCTGGGCTGTCCTCCGCCTCGCGGGTAGAACGCTGTGCGATCCAGCGCGACTGAATCGCCATTGACGGACGTAACAGTGGCATCAAAGTCCTTGAGGTACGCGTCGGATTGAGCAAGTAACTCAGTCATTTCACCTCTCCCCGCATACGCATCATATAATCGCGAAATCCCATGCGGCGCCAGAACTCGAGCGCGGCGGGGTTGCCCGTTGCAGCGCTCAGGTCGACGAAGCGCACTCCCCGCTCTCGGAACCATTCCATCATTGCAGAAACTAGCCGTGTGCCAACTCCGCCCCGCTGGCTGTCCGCTGTTACCACGGCACTGCCAATATGGCCCACCGATTTCTCCAAAAAGACAGGAGGATTCTCCTGCACCGCTCCCGAGATAAATCCGATCGCGTGACCCTCATCCTCTGCCAGCAGCACACACTTGGCCTGGTCCTGGACAAGTTCCACCACGTGGTCACGAAAACGGTCCTCGGCTTGCGGGGCAAGTGCGAACTCGGGGGCGAGATCCGCGTGATAATCTGCCAGTTCCTTCCACAGGCGAACCAGCGCATCGAGATCCGACATGGTTGCGCGCCGGATGGTGACAGCCATCTTTCCCTCGTAAGCAAAAATCTCGTCCTCAAGGGACGAGATTCCATTCTCGCGGTACCACCCTTTTTGAAAATGCGCTGAAGAGGCGACAAGTCGAACGCCGCCACGCACTATCCACTCGGGCAAGGACAATCATCCCTGCGTCTGGTTTAACGGTAGACGAATCCGTCGCAATCTACTTGTGAGGGACCACGTTGGATGCGCCGCTCCAGAAGGATTTTCCGCGAGTTGCACGCACCTGGCTTTCACTGGACGAGCAACCTGCCCGCTCGTCGCCCAGGCTCGCTGAGGCGATTCGCCCGCGTACTCGTTTCCATCACCGCGTTTACTTGGAAACAAGTATAGCGGAATTGCAGAGACTTGTCAAGAACGACTGTTCGGCTCAATTACACGGTCCCTGCTGTCACGCCGACGGCGCGGGATCTTCGCCCCCGCCGAGACCACGGGGACTTGGCTTCCGTAGGTTGGGAAAAAGGGTTCTTCTGTTATCCGCAGTTCGCGCGAGCGTCAATCGGCTCAAGTTCGATTGCAGCACTGCCGTTCCCGCCCTCCCTCTGCTCGTCAATATCCCCCGGATACATGAGGGCTTGGCGGCCCCGCTCGCCCGTGCGGATGCGAATGACGTCCTCCACCGGATAGACGAAAATCATCCCATCCCCATTCCTACCCGAGTGAGCCGCCCGGCAGATCGTCTCCACGGTTTTTTCTACATTGTGCTCGCTCAGGACAATGTTGATCTGAATCTTGGGCAGGAGGTCAACCTGAAATGTTCCGGTCCGCCCCGCGAGAACTATGCCACCCCCGCGCCCGTGCCCCCGGACTTCTGTCACATTCATCCCAATAATGCCGATCTTTCGCAAGGCATCCTTGACGTCGTTCAGTTTCTCTTCGCGTACGATAGCTTCGATTTTCTTGATCATCTCTGATGCTCCTTACGTATAGGCCCGTTCACCATGCTCGCTAATATCCAACCCCACTTCTTCTTCATTCTCCGAAACGCGCAACCCCACCCGCGCCTGCAGCAACCTGGCGATTACAAATGTCATACCAAACGCAAACAAAATAGAAACCGAAACCGCCGCCGCCTGAATCAAAAACTGTGCCGGGTTGCCATACAAGAATCCGTTGGCGCCGGCTTCATTTACTGCCTTGCTGGCAAACAGCCCGGTAGCCAGGGCGCCCCACGTGCCACCCATGCCGTGACACGCCCAAACGTCCAGCGATTCATCCAAGCTCCATCGTTGGCGAAGCTTGATAGCATAATAGCTGATGGGAGCGGCAAACGCGCCAATCGCCAAAGCCGCCAGCGGTGTGACGAACCCCGACGCCGGGGTGATCGCGACCAATCCCACGACGGCGCCGGTTACAATTCCCAGGACGCTTGGCTTGTTGTCCAGCCAACTCAAGAGCATCCAGGAGAGACCCGCTGCGGCGGCCGCCGTATTCGTCGTGACAACGGCATTAACCGCCAGACCGTTGGCTCCCAGCGCACTGCCGCCGTTAAAGCCAAACCATCCCATCCACAACAGGCCGGCGCCAAGGATGCTGTAGGGGATATTATGCGGCTCCATGGGGGCCCTGCCAAAGCCGCGGCGAGCGCCGATGACAGTCGCAAACGCCAGCGCAGAAAAGCCCGCCGTGATGTGAACAACCGTGCCGCCCGCGAAATCCAGCGCACCCAACTGCCGCAGAAAACCGCCCATGCCCCACACCCAGTGCGCCACCGGATCGTAGACCAGCGTAGCCCACAACACCACAAAGAGCAGAAAGGCTTTGAACCGCACACGCTCCACAAATGCGCCTGTAATGAGCGCCGGTGTGATCACTGCAAACATCATTTGATACGCGGCAAACGCCAGGTGAGGTATCGTCGGAGCGTAATCCGGATTGGGGGCACTGCCTACGCCGGCAAGTCCAGCGAAGGAAATATTGCCGACGATCCCACCGAGACTGGGACCGAACGCCAACGTATAGCCGAGCAGCACCCACTGAACACTAACGAGTCCCATAATGATAAAACTCAGGTTGAGCGTGGATAGGACATTCTTTTTCCGGACCATACCGCCGTAGAAAAAAGCCAGAGCGGGTGTCATCATCATCACTAGAGCCGTCGAAACCAACATCCATGCCGTGTCGCCGGCATTGATGGAAGAAATGGCATTCATATGCTCCACTCCAGTTTTTAGAAAGATAAAGCCCCTGGGGCAAGGAATGATTTGCCTCAAGGGCTTCATGGCCCAAAAATGCTCGCGCGCCTCAAATGTCGTTAGGCGTCGTAATACATGTAGAATTCGTAGGGATGTGGTCGCAGGCGAACGGCGTCAACTTCTTTTTTCCGCTTCATCTCCAGCCAGGTTTCGATCACATCCGGCGTAAAGACATCACCCCTCAGGAGAAAGTCGTGGTCGCGCTCGAGCGCATCCAGGGAATCGCTCAGCGAGCCGGGTACTTGCTTGATCTTTTTCGCTTTCGCAGGCGGCAATTCGTACAAGTCCATATCCATCGGCGCGCCCGGGTCCAATTTCCTTTCAATGCCATCCAGCCCTGCCATCAAGAGCGCAGAGAAAGCCAGGTACGGATTCGACGTCGGGTCCGGTGGACGGTACTCGATCCGCTTGGTCTTTGGATTCGTCGAATACATCGGAATGCGGACCGCCGCGCTCCGGTTGCGTTTCGAATATACGAGGTTGACAGGGGCTTCGTAGCCGGGGACGAGGCGACGGTAGGAGTTGGTCGTCGGCGCGCAAATCCCCAGCAGCGCGGGCGAATGCGCCAGCAAGCCGCCGATGTAATACCGCGCCAACTCCGAGAGCCCGGCGTATCCACTCGCATCGGCAAACAGGTTTTGCTCATCCCGCCACAAGCTCTGGTGGACATGCATCCCAGAGCCATTGTCCTGAAACAGCGGCTTGGGCATAAAGGTCGCCGTCTTGCCGTGGGCGCGCGCGACGTTCTTGACGATGTACTTGTACATCATGAGGCTGTCGCCCATCGTCGTCAGCGTGCCATAACGCATATCGATCTCGCACTGACCCGCCGTCGCCACTTCATGGTGATGCACCTCAATAGGCACGTTCGCGTGAATGAGGCGCAAGATGATTTCAGAGCGAATATCTTGCAGAGCATCCATGGGGGGAACCGGGAAATATCCTTCTTTGTAGCGGGGACGGTGCCCCAGGTTCTGGGTGCCCGAATCTCGACCGCTGTTCCAAACGCCTTCGTCGGAATCGATGAAATAATAGCCGCTGTACGTGTTCTGATCGAATCGGACATTGTCAAAGATAAAGAACTCGGCTTCGGGTCCCCAATAACTGAGGGTCGCAATGCCGGTGGATTTCAGGAATTGTTCCGCCTTCTTGGCGATGTGTCGCGGGTCGCGCGAATAGGGGGTGCGCGTCACCGGATCGTACACGTCGCAGGTGACGGTGAGGGTCGGAACGTTGCAGACGGGGTCGACCGTTGCACTGGTCGGATCGGGCATCAGAAGCATGTCGCTCTCGTGGATCGCCTGAAAGCCACGGATGGACGACCCGTCAAAGCCAATACCGTCGATAAAGAGGTCTTCTTCCAGTTCCGTGACCGGAATGCTAAAGTGCTGCCAGGTGCCGGGCAAGTCGACGAATTTGAAATCCACGATTTGCAGTTTTTGCGCCTTGGCATACTCGAGCACCTCTTTGGGCGACGCGAGGCGCGCGGGTGATTTGCTGTGGCTCGCCAGAGGTTTGAGTTCCGGAAGCGCCACAAATGTTTCTTTGGTGTCTAACATTTCTCCTCCTTCAGAGATGATTTCCTGCACCGCTGTCGCGAGTGTCAGGATGAGATTCCGAATATTGAACCGATGACACGGCTTGCCGCGACAAGACCAAAACTGCCCAGCGCAAGACCACAGATGAGGGATACCGCCCGAAGCACAGTCGGACGGATCCAGCCGCGCACCCGGGCAATGGCAATCGATAGGATGAGCGCCCACAACGCCGAGCCGACCATAAAGCTTGAAAAGAAGAGGGCGATTTGCACGGCAGAGGCACCCGTTAACCCGAGCGAAGCCAGCCCACCGCCCAGAGACAGCCAAAATGCAATAGCCCATGGATTCGTGAGCGATAGAGTGAGTCCACTCAAGAAGGAACTCTTCCGGTGTACCGCGGGAAGGTCTCGCCCCCGCTCCGCGTCGCTGCCTGGGTGCCCGACGACAACCGGCAACTCTACCGCGCGCGCACTCTGGAAGGATGTCCATGCCAGATACATCAAGAACATCGCGCCGAATGCGCCCAGTGTTATCTCGAACGTTTGATTCTGAGCAAGGGTGGCGAGTCCCCCGAGTGCGAGAATCGCATACGTCGCATCTCCTATCAGCGACCCAAGCTGCACCCCAAAGGCATTGCCAAAACCGCCGCGAACACCGCGTCGAAATGTTTCCGCCGTTACAGCGCCCGGCGGTGCCGCAAACGCGATGCCCAACAAAACTCCGATCCCCAGGATTTCGAGATGCAATCTGCCTCCTCTAATCCCACAAATCTGCAAAATAAAAGCCCTTCGGACGAGCGCACCAATGCGCAAATCCAAAGGGCTTCTAGGCCAAAAGAACAGAGTGCTTCACGGCACTCTTTATTCAGTTATATACCGACTATTATATACTATAGACTCTAATTGTCAAGTCCCATTTTGGATCAAAAAATGTCCTTAGGGTCCGTTTCATACTGAAATGATGGGAATATCCGCCATCGTGACCAGTCCCGGCGGCGCCGCCACCACGCGGCGGATGGAATTGGCCGCGACCGCAGCCGTCGAAAGGTCACCGTGAACACCCTGGATGACGGAGTGGATCGAGGGTTTGCCGTCCAGCCAGACCTCGTCCACCGAATCGCCGGCATCTACGCTCATTTTCAGGTCCAATTCGATCACGCGCTCGCCGTTCAATAGGCCGTAGGCTGTCTGGTGTACCCCGGTGATGCAACCGGGCGTCACGTCGAAAAATTCGGTTTTGACAGGATGGACCGCGATTACCGGCTCAATCGTCTCTTCGATGCGGTCGAGCTTCCATCGCAGTGCTCTCGCAATTAGTGCGACCGATTCCGCCAACCCCACGTGGCGAATCAGTCTTTTTGTGGCGAGCCGCTCGAACTCCTCCACGGTCAAGCCGGTCCCGATCTTTTTCTGAAGGGGCTGGCGTCGCTTGGACGCGTCGACGGCGCGGCGCACCCGCACGCCGTTGACCCGCTGGCAGACGCCGGTCAACATGATCGGCAGGGTATCCATCATAAAACCGGGATTGATGCCTGTCCCCAGGACCGTTACGCCGTGCTTCTTCGCCAACGTGTCGATGCGTTTGGCGACTTGGCCGTGCTTCCAGGGCTGGGACAACTCTTCGCATGTCGATACGATATTATGCCGGGATCGGATAATCGCCTCCAGCTGCGGCTCAACTTGGCTCAAGACCGAGCCGGTTGAATGGATGACAATATCGGCCTTTTTCTTAAAGATGCGCCCTGCATTATCCG
>JBLMXX010000378.1:0-5359 GCA_050257995.1 Acidobacteriota bacterium
TCCTCACCGGATTTTTGCTTACTTTCGGCGTCGAGTTTGTCTATCTGCGGGATGTGTTTGGCACGCGCATGAACACTGTTTTCAAATTCTACTTCCAGACCTGGACGCTCTTTTCAGTCGCCGCTGCCTTTGCCATTTATTACCTTTCCAACCGGCTGGGCGGGCTTGCCCGGGGCGTGTGGTTTGCCGGGCTGGCGGTCTTACTAGGTGCCAGCCTAGTCTATCCAGCGGAAGCTATTCCGAACCGCGCTGACGACTTTGGAAAAGCGGCGACCCTCGACGGCATCCAGTGGATTCGGGACGCCAACCCATCGGATTATGCCGGGATCCAATGGCTTACCGAACATGCGCCGCGCAACGCGCGCATCCTCGAGTCAACCGGTCGGCAGTATTCATATGATGATCGGATGTCGATGGCGACGGGGCTGCCAACAGTGTTGGGCTGGATCGGGCATGAGGAACAATGGCGCGGTAGTGCGCGGCTTTATAAGAACGATGCGGCGGGCATCGATCGTGCTGCCGATGTCGCGCGCATCTATCAGACAGTCGATCCGAGAGAGACTTTGACTTTGATAGACAAGTATGCTATAAATTTCGTCGTCGTCGGCGAGACGGAACGTTCCATGTACGGGTTAAATAAATCCCAGGTCGATAAATTCTCCAAAGTGCTGACGCTGGCTTTTGAAAATGGCGATCTCAGAATCTACGCGCGTTCGCAGTGATCTTGAAAATCGAATCGACGCCCTGATTCCCGCGCTGACCGTTGAGCAAGGACTGTACATGGTCCTCATTCTTGCGGCAGTGGTCTCCCGCTTTCTGCTGTTGGGGTATGCACCCCTTGGCTCCGGCGAAGCGCGGCAGGCGCTTGCTTCATGGAATTTTGTGAATGGCGGCGATGCGTCATTCACAGGCAGCCCATTGCTGTACACGGCGAACGCGGCATTGTTTGCGCTCTTTGGCGCAAGTGATATGGTGGCACGCCTACTCCCAGCTCTCATTGGGACTGTGTTGGTGTTTCTGCCCGCCTTGCTGAGTCGCGAACTGGGGCGGGTGGGCGCCCTCATCGCCGCTTGGTTCCTGGCATTCTCTCCTTCCGCCGTTTTTGTCTCCCGGAATTTGGATGGAGCCATAGTCGCCGTGACATGCGGTCTGGCCGCGCTGGTCTTTGCCTGGCGATTCGCGACCGACCGCGACGCGCGCGACGGTTACCTGGCGACTGTTTCCGCAGCCTTGGCTCTCCTCGCCGGGCGTGAAGTTTGGACGGTGGTGCTGGCGACAGTTGTCTTTCTTGCGGTTTACCTCCCGCGTCTTGAGGTTGCACTTGCACTCTCTCGCGGGGACGTTGTCGATGGTCCCGAGCGGATCGAACAGGGATGGCTTTCCAGGCAGGAGTTGATTCGCACCGGTCTTTTATTTGCCTCCGTCATATTCCTTATCTCGACGGCATTTTTCTTCCACCTCAATGGTCTCGGAGCGGTCTTTGATCTGTTTGGGGGATGGCTCGACGGTTTGCGTCCAGGTACCGCCCTCCTCGACCCCCTGCGTCTCCTCTTTATCTATGAGCCGCTTCCACTTTTCTTTGGCTTGATGGGGCTGATTGAGCTGGCTTTCGTGTTTCGCACCGCGGAGCGCGCACAGCTGCCATTGTTGGCGCTGGGCATATGGGTCATCGTGGCTTTTGTTCTTTATTCGCTTGGAAGCGACAAGACGCCTTCACGGGTGGTGGCTCTCGTCGTTCCACTTGCGTTGGTAGCCGGGTGGTATGTCGGAGGATGGCTCACGCGATTGTCCGAAGAACTGGGAAATGTGCCGGAGGCGCGCTCGATTCTGCTTACGCAAGAAGGCCCGGTCCTTGCTTTCACCTGTGTGCTCGCAGTCTTTATATATTTTGTGCTCGCGGAATTTGCGACACGTGGGACAGTACTGGCCGCGGACCTGCTGGCGGCGATCTTTACCGGCGCCCGCGGCAGCGCGAGCGCGGGTTTCAATGGTGTCGTTTTGACCGCCCTCATTGCCGTGGCCGTCGCGGCGGTGGCTTTCCTGTCTGTGACCACCGTGGGCTGGGTGCGCGCCAGAAACATTGCGATTGCGGCTCTCTTGATGTTGGGGACGGCATGGACATTTCGGCAGATGGTACTGGTCGGTTTCTCGCAGACGCTCAATCCGCAGGAATGGCTCGTCTCACGGGCTGCCTCTCCCAATATCCGTGATCTCGTACGCGACCTGGAGGATGTGTCGCGCTGGCGAGCTAATGATACGCACACGATTCATGTACTCGTGGACGACACGCTGGGCCCCATCGTGCGGTGGAACCTGCGCAATTTCCAAGATGTGCGTTATCAAGCGCGCCCTGGGATGAATCCAGGTATTCAAGCATTGATAGTGCCTGCCGGTGCGTCTGTCAATCCCAGCAACCTGATGAGTCAATATTATCGGGTCGAGACCTCGCTCAGCGCGTCGCCGCGGCAGAATTTCCTGCGCTGGCTGATCTTCCGCGATTCCGGCGACCTGGATTATTCGGACGCGGTCCTCTGGATCCCGCAGCCCCAATAAATAGGTAAAGAGACAATGGCTGTAATTGCAGAACAACCAAAGCGATTTCTGGACCGGCCGCTCATGGCGGTGCAAAGCATTGATTGGGAACGAGTCTTGTTCTTTACACTGCTTGCCCTGGCGATCCTCACGCGCCTCTGGGACCTGCCTTATCGAGCGTGGAACCACGACGAGGCGATACACACCGACTGGTCGTGGAACCTTTACACCGGGCGCGGCTACCAGCACAACCCGATCTATCATGGCCCGCTGCTTTACCATTTTACTGCTCTGATCTTTTTCCTTTTCGGCGATAATGACGTGACGGGAAGAATCCCCAATGCGCTTTTCGGGATGGTCCTGGTCGCATTGCCTTATTTTTTCCGCCGGTGGCTGGGGACCAGGGGTGCGCTCGTGACGGCGGCGTTGTTGTTGATTTCACCCGCGGTGATGTATTATTCCCGGTTTAACCGGCACGATGTCTATGTCGAAGTCTTTGTGGTTCTGATGGCGCTCGCCATCTGGAAGTATTTCGACGAGCGAAAAGAAGTATGGCTCTACGCATCTGCTGCGCTCCTTTCCCTGTCGTTCACGGCAATGGAAACAACCTTTATCTTTGCCGCGATATTTGCCATCTTCTTGTGCGGTCATTTTACTTTCGAATATTTGCGTCCGCGGGTGCGCTGGAGCGACCTGACGACCGGGCTCTTTGCCGCTGTCCTGGGCATTCCGTTTCTCGGGTTCTTTATCCTTTACCATGCGATTCGTTCCTTGCGCGGCATCGCGGAAGACGAAGAGTGGCGCGCCATTCCTTCGTTTGATCTCGCGATGGTCTTTGCCACCTTTTCGCTGCCGCTTATCACGCCCGCGTTGATTTACGTCCTGAATGTGCTTTGGCAGCGCATCGCGCATATGGATTTTTTCCCCATCGCCGCTTTTACGGATGTCAACACGATAACGTCCATCACGCAATCTCAGCCGGACGTCATGTTGCGCGTGCTCGGTCTGACGATAGCCGTCATCCTCTTGTCGGCCGTTCTTGGAATGTGGTGGAATGCGCGCCGGTGGGTGATTTGCGCCGTGTTGTTCTGGCCCATCTTTATCGTATTTTTCACAACGGTATTTACAAACGGCGGCGGTTTTTTCACCGGCTTGCTCGGTTCGCTGGGCTATTGGCTCTCGCAGCAGCAAGTCGCTCGCGGCGGTCAGCCCTCGTACTATTATTTGCTGGTGATGCTGCCTGAATATGAATTCCTGCCCTACGTGGTTGGACTGGCAACCATCTTTTGGTATTGGTGGCGGTATCGGACGACCCACTTGCTCGTCGTGCTGGGTTGGATGCTGTGGATCATTATTTACTATGTTGCCATTCGTCCCTTTTTCAACGGTTTGCTCGCGAACTCGAATGTGGAGACGGGGATTTTCGAGCAGTTGGTGGTTGCCTTTGTGGCGTTCCTGATTCTGCTCACGTTTTTCGCCTCTTACAATCCGGACGACCCTGCCAGCGCCTTCCCAACTTTTATTTTTGTTTGGATCGCAGGTACTCTGGTTATTTTTAGCTGGGCAGGCGAAAAGATGCCGTGGCTTACCATGCATCTCACCATTCCGCTTGCTTTTGCATCTGGTTGGGGCATCAACAAGTTGTTGGATGCGGACTGGCGCGGGTTGATTGCGCGTGGCGGCGTTTGGCTTGCTATTCTGATGGCCCTGGGCCTGGTCATCTTAGTGATGCTCGGTGTGACGCGCCCGTTCCAGGGCGTTTCGCTCGAGCAACTGAGCGCGACCAACGGCTTTATTGTCGCCTTACTTCTCTTGTTATTGGTGGTCGCACCCTCACTCTTTTATCTCGGGCGGCGATTCACCTCGCATGAGATTGCCCGGATTGGCGCGGTTAGCATCATCGTCATTCTGGCTGCCCTCACGGTCCGGTTTGCCTGGATGGCGGTTTATCAAAACCCCGATGTCGCCGTCGAGACAATGATTTATGCACAAGGATCGCACGACGATGTGACGGCAATGCAGGAGATCGAGGATCTCTCACGCCGGCTTTGCTCACAGGTGCTTCCCGGGCGCGCCCAGACGGTCCATTGCGAGAACGGCACGGTCAAAGTCGCCTACGACGATGACTCGTCGTGGCCTTTTGTGTGGTATCTTCGGAATTACCGGAACGCCCAGTATTACGGAGCATCGCCCGGCGCGCCCTTTGACGCCGAAGTCGTCATCGTCGGTCCCAAGAACGAGGACACCGTCAAAGCCTTCCTGGGCAACAAGTATCTCAAGCGGACGTACAAACTGATTTGGTGGCCCCTTGAAGGATACAAGGATCTGACGCTCCAACGTGTGGTTGACTATATCATCGATCCAGAAGCGCGCTCTGACCTGTTCACAGCCTGGTTCTATCACCGATATAAAGAGAGTCAAAGCCAGTGGCCCTTTGTCCACAATTTCTCGTTCTACCTGCGCAAGGATATTGCGTCGTCTTTGTGGAACTATTCGCCCGAGACGCCCTCCCAGCCGCCCGCCGAAGATGAATACGCCAAAAAGGCGGTCCAGCTCACGGCGACGCGTGCCATCGGCGGTGCAGGAATAGGAAACGGTCAGTTCAATAACCCGCGGAACATCGCATTTGATGTGCAGGGTAACATGTATGTGGCGGATTCGGACAACAATCGCATCCAAAAGTTCGATCCAACCGGCAAGTTCCTGACGATGTGGGGCTCCCGCAGTCCCGATAACGCGCCCGCACCCGCGAATACGTTCAACCAACCCTGGGGGATCGCGGTGGACAAGGCAGGTAATGTTTACGTCGCCGATACCTGGAATCACC
>JBLMXX010000379.1:0-2760 GCA_050257995.1 Acidobacteriota bacterium
TGGGCGGCAAAGCCGGCATCGCGCACGACGGCGTGAATCAGCATCCCCATATTGACAGGTCCGAGTAGCAGACTGCCGCTTTCCACACGCTGCAGAGAGAGGACATCGTTTACGAGGTGAATGAGCGAGTCCGTTTTCTCCGCCAGGACGTCCAGCCCTTCGCTTACCGGCTTGGGCAGTTCGCCCAGAGTCCCACCACGGATCAGCTCGGTATAGCCCTTGATGAAAGTCAGCGGTGTGCGCAATTCGTGCGACATGTTCTGCACAAATTCCGTCTTGAGCCGGTCCAGCTCTTTCAGCTCTTCGTAAGCCTGGCTCAAGCGATCGGCGCGTTCCTTGAGGTCATTGTACAGCTTCTCGGTCTGCCGATGGAGACGCGCATTCTCGATCGCGATGCCGGCGGTGGCGGCAAACGCGACCAGCAGTTTTTCATCCGCCGTCGTATACGCCGCCCCATCGTGCCGGTTAATCAATTCTATCGCGCCGATGGTGCGGTTCATGACCTGTATCGGCGCAGCGACGATGGTCCGTGTGATAAAGCGCGTGTCCTGGTTGAATTCTTTGAACCGGCGCGCGTCCACGCGGGCGTCCGGCACCAGTAGCGACTCTCCATGCTGGATCACCCAGCCGGCGATCCCTTCATTGGCAGGCATCCGCTTGTGCCAAAGCGCCTCGCCCGCACCGCCGTGCACTACTTCGAATACCAGATCGTCCGTCGCGGGGTCGACCAGGACGAGAGAGCCTGCTTCGGCATTGAATAGCACCGTGACCCGGTCAAAAAAGAATTGGAGCACCCTGTCGAGGTCCAAGGTGCTGTTTATCACGCGGGCAATTTCGTTGACGGCGGCCAGTTCTTCTGCCCGTGACCGCGTTTCGGCAAAGAGGCGCGCATTTTCAATGACAATGCTGATCTGGTTGGAGATAGCGGAAAATAGCCAGAGGTGTCCCAGGTCGAACCGGTTGGGCTCGTGACCCTGCGCCGACATTACGCCGATGAGGCGGTCTTTGACAATGAGGGGCACTCCCAGCCAGGAGCGCATTGGAGATCCGGCGAGGGTCGCCGGAGCGTCGCCGGTGTTTTGCAGGTCGCCGATCAACAACGGTTTGCGGTGCTCGACTATCCAACCGCTCAGGCTGACGGATCCATCGAGCGGCTGGGAGAACTTGGGTGAGATTACGCCGTTGTCGGCAAGGAACTCAAAGTGCAATTCGCGGCTCGCCTCGTCGTAGAGCGCGATGAAAAAGGTATTGATATTCAACGCCGCCGCAATGTGCCGGTAAGCGACACGAAGGATTTCGTCAATTTCAAGTGTTGACGAAATGGCAACGCCGATCTCGTACAGGATCTCCAGTTCGCGGGGATGCTGCCGCGCGCCATTTTCGACGGCAGAGGCATGCAACGTGTCAGGCAATTCTCCATCCATCATTTCACTGCTTGCCTCCGGCCCTCCCTCTTGCTCCTCGCTTATCGTCTCCGTTTCCCGTTTCCGGCCATATGGGTGGGTGCCCCCTGCCCCATATCGCTCTGCATGTGACAGTTCTTGTACTTTTTGCCGCTGCCACACCAGCATGGGTCATTCCGCCCAAGTTTGCCACTCGCGGCGCCTGCGCTTGCGCGGGGCGGGGCGGAAGGTGCGGCCTCTTTCTGCCGTTCCGCTCCCCCGCTTTTTGGCTGGGGCGCGGATTTTGCGACGGCGGGGACGGCGGCGCGTTCCTGGCGTGGCGCTTCGATTGCCTTGCGGGAAGCGCGATCGCGGTCCTCCTCTTCCAACTTGGCAAACCCGCGGTATTGGTATGTAAAGACGTTGCTGACCACCTGCGATCGGATGCGCCGGTAGAGATCCTGGAACATCTCGAAGGCGCGCCGTTTGTACTCGACGAGCGGATCGCGCTGTCCGAATGCCTGCAAGCCGATGCCCTGTCGCAAAGCCTCGATATCCGTCAGGTAATCGACCCACAGGTTGGTGACGACGCTGAGCATCAATTCCCGGAGCATGTCGTTGAACGCCTGTGCCCCACCTCGCAAGGGTTCCAACAGATCGAGCGACTGGTTCCAGTAAGCCAGGATCTCTTCACGCAATTGAGCCTGAGGCATGCCTTTGATTTTCTCTGCTGCCTGGTGTACCCAGGTGAAACGCGGGATCAAGATTTCCCCGCGCCGGTGGCTCCGCTGGTCGAAAATGGCGTGCCGTGTGTGGCTGATCCCGAACATCAAGTTCGAGAGGCGCATCCCGCGTACATCGTCGATGCTCTTGACACGCTCGCTCAATTCGCGCTCGATATCGGCAAGGTATTTGTCCGCCTGCTTGTTGTAGGCATCCTGGTAGGATTGGATCGTCTCGCCCCTCAGGGCATCGAAATTGAGATTTTCGTCTGCGGACCACTCCAGCGGCAGATCCACCCCCACGCGCTTTTCAAGCCGGCGAGCGATCTGATCGACCACCCGCGCATCAAAAGCGGTACGGACCGCCCCGAGAATGTCGCGCTCGCTCAGTTCTGCTCCTCGATCCGCACGTAGATCGACCGTCAATCCGACCGCCTGGCTCGCCGTGAGCAGCATGGTCCGTGAGTCAAGGCGCCGGTTCTGCTCGTTCGCCTCCTGCTGGGCCGTCTGGAGAGTATTCTTGGCAAGGTCCTCAGTCTCGTCCCACTTGGGTTTATAGTCCTGCTCGAACTGGTTGATCACCTCGGGGATTATAACCTCGGTGGCATAGTCACGCTGCAGTTCCAACGCGCGGCGCGCGGCATCCAGGATCTTGC
>JBLMXX010000380.1:0-6249 GCA_050257995.1 Acidobacteriota bacterium
ACGGGTTTGGTAGGGGCACCCCTTGTGGGTGCCCGGTCAGGGCGACCACGAGGGTCGCCCCTACACCGTACCCCGATTATTTTGTTAATCCCTATTATTGCGTCTCGGGTGGACCCATGACCACGCAAATGACCCTCACGGCGCTGCCGAATATCCCGCTCATCCAAAGCGGGGACGACCTCGTCGCTATCATCCGGCGCGGGCTATACGACGCCGGGCTCGAACTGCAAGACGGCGACGTGCTCGTGCTGGCGCAAAAGATCATCAGCAAATCCGAAGGGCGCATGGTGCGCCTGCAAGACGTGACGCCGACGCCGCGCGCGGTCGAACTAGCGCGGCAGTGCGGCAAGGACGCGCGCTTTTGCGAGGTCGTCCTGTGGGACACCCGCGAGGTGATCCGCGTGCGCGAGGGACTTGTCGTCGTCGAGACGCGCCACGGCTGGGTGTGCGCGAACGCGGGGATCGATCGCTCGAACGTGGCGCCGCACGACGGTGAGGAGTGGGTGCTGCGCCTGCCCGAGGATGCGGACCGCTCGGCGCGCGGCCTGCGCGAGGGGCTGCGCGCGGCGACCGGGCGCGCGGTCGGCGTCATCGTCGACGACACGCACGGGCGCGCGTGGCGGAACGGCGCGATCGGGGTGGCGATCGGGGTGGCGGGACTGCCCGCGGTCGAGGACTTGCGCGGGCGCGCGGACCTGTTCGGCTATCACCTGCAAGTGACGACCATCGGGCTGGCGGACCAGATCGCGTCGGCGGCGTCACTCCTGCAAGGGCAGGCGGACGAAGGCAGACCCATCGTCCACATCCGCGGCATCCCGCCCTCGCGCGGTGACGGCACCGCCCGCGAGATCGTGCGGGAAAAGGATCTGGATTTGTTCCGGTAGGCGCAGACGGGTTTTTTACGTTTCGCGATTTGCGCAATCAGATTATTTGTGTTAGAATCATTGGTGCATAGGGGAGTAGCTCAATTTGGCAGAGCACACGTCTCCAAAACGTGCGGTTGTAGGTTCAAGTCCTATCTCCCCTGCCAGTAGGAAACGCACCAGCCGATGGCGACCGGTGCGTTTCTATTGTAGAGCCCGCCTCATCATGTATTTTCGCTGCCGCCGCTGCCCTCTTATCAACAGAAGAAATTGGTTTCTGATCGGTCGACCCTTTCACGCGCGACTCTAGTCCAAGTGTTATTGCCGATCCGCGTGTTTGGTTCGAGTCACGCGACCGTAGTAGATATAGCACGTCTTGTCTTTGCCCCGCGCTTGCACTTTCATAGCGGTTCTACATACGTGAGAAGCACACAATGGCTGCTCGCGGGGCTGGTCATTATTGATTCGTAAAAGCAAAAGCACCTATCCCGACGTGGCTGGCACGCCGTAACAGGTGCTTTTGCTTTTACGTGTGACCCCGGCAACCGGGAAAGCCGTGCTTCAAATTTCCGTTTCGAGTGCTCGTGATCGAGATGCTTTGTCGCAGCGATTTTGGACTAGACGGGATCGGAATCCCTTATTTCGCGCACTGGGAAGGAGGAGCGTTGGTCAGGAGACGATGGTTGAAAGCGGGTATGCTCTCATTGTTCGGCTCGCTCTGGCTTTATTCGACGGCGTATGCTTACCTTGATCCGGGAACGGGCAGCTACGCCTGTCAGTTGATGCTCGCCGGTCTCATGGGCGGCGCGTTTTTGATTAGACTCTACTGGCGGAGGATCAGGAGCTCCATCTCCAGCTTTTTCCTCAAAGGCAGTGGCGGAAGGGATGTCTAGAGACGGGGTCGTGCCAGGATCCTTCCGTGATCCCAATGGCTTTGTTTTCCGGCGCGGAGGACGCCTCTACCGTCAAGTCAATCAACGCTACCGGGAAGAATACGACCGGTTGATGCAGTCGGGTCTCTATGGCGAGCTCGCACGCGACCGCTTTCTAATACCTCACGTCGAAGTTGAGATCGAGCGTGCGGCAAGCGACGATGCCTACCGGGTACTCCAACCCCAGGAACTCGCTTTCATTTCATACCCCTACGAATGGTGCTTTGGCCAGCTCAAGCGCGCCGCTCTCTTGACCCTGGACATCCAAGCGCGCGCTTTGAATTTTGGAATGTCCCTGAAAGATGCGAGCGCCTACAATATTCAATTTGCCAACGGAGAGCCGGTCTTGATCGATTCGCTCTCTTTCGAAATCTACAAGGAGGGGCAGCCCTGGGTGGCGTATCGGCAGTTTTGCCAGCATTTCCTTGCGCCTCTTGCTTTGATGGCCCTTGCCGATATCCGATTGCAGCAGCTCAATCGAGTCTACCTGGACGGTATTCCATTGGACCTCGCGAGCCGCCTTTTGCCCTTGCACTCGCGCGCGAACCTTGGCCTGCTCGCACATCTTTTCTTGCATGCACAGGCTCAGAAACACATGGGCACTCCACCGCGAGCGCGGCAGGGCACGATGGCGCGGACGTCTCTTCTGGGGCTTGTGGACAGCCTGAAATCTACGATCCAGAAACTCGAATGGGTACCCCAGGGCACCGAGTGGCACGACTATTATGCTACCTCGAGCTACACGACCGCCGGCCTGCAAGCCAAGATGCAAGTTGTGGCGGAGATGTTGTCGCAGGTGACCCCCGCACCCAAAATGGTGTGGGACCTCGGCGCGAACACCGGAAGGTTCAGCCGGATTGTGAGCGAGCGTGGAATCCAGACCATCGCTCTGGATGGGGATCCCGCCGCCGTTGAGAAGAACTTTCGGAATGTAGTTGCCCACCGGGAACAGAATCTCCTGCCGCTGTGCCTCGATCTGACAAATCCCAGCCCTGCCGCGGGGTGGGAGAATCAAGAGCGGATGTCTCTATGTGAACGCGGGCCGGCCGACGTGGTCCTGGCTTTGGCTTTGATTCATCATCTCGCCATCGGAAACAATCTGCCTTTTGCAAGAATAGCCGGGTTCTTCAGCCGCATCGGCCGATCGTTGATCCTGGAATTTGTTCCCAAAGACGATCCTCAAGTGCAGCGATTGCTAGCCAACCGCGAGGATATCTTTGACCGGTACCGTCAGGACGACCTGGAACGGGATTTCGGCGAGCAATTTCAAATTCTCCGTCAAGAGAAGATTGCGGATATGAACCGGACCGTCTATCTCATGGTGAGGCGTTGACCTTTGATGAAAAACCTGTGCATTCATCCCCTTCTATTGGCCCTGTTTCCCGTTCTGTTCCTCTTTGCTCACAACGGCGACGAGCTCGCTCCCACGCAGCTGATTGGCCCGCTCGCCGTTGTGGTTACGGCGACGATCTTACTTTGGTTCTTGTTCCAGCGCCTTCTCGGCGATGGGCACAAAGCGGCGGTCCTTTTGTCCGTGTCGCTGGTACTCGCATTCTCATTTGGGCGTGTGCTCGATCTGCTCGTCGTTCTGCTCTGCTCGACGGGATCCGTGGATGCGGCAAACGATTTCCTGGAAAGCAAAGCCGCCCAGCTGCTGGCGGCGTCATCCTGGATGCTCTTACTTGTCCTCGTGGCGTACCTGGTCCGCAAGACGACCTATGACCTGCGCCCGGTTTCTCAGTTTCTCAACATCTTTGCATTGACCCTGATTGTCCTGGTCGCCTTCAATGGCTTGAGCGGGCGCTGGCAGGCGGCGAAGAGCTACGCCTACGCAGAGGCATGGCATACAGCGGTCCGTTCAGCGCCAGCGGACACCCAGCGACAGGTCCCCCTGGCGGCTCGCCCGGACATCTTTTACATCGTCCTCGACGAATATGCCCGGGAAGACGTTCTCGAGAACGTCTTCGGCATCGACAATTCCCGGTTTGAGGCTCATCTGAGGCAGAAGGGATTCTACCTGGCCGAGCAAAGCACATCCAATTACTCCTGGACGCAGATCTCATTAGCATCCTCCTTAAACTTTACCTATCTGGATGAGCTCGCCGATCAGTTGAGTGCCAAATCCACGAGTCTCGTCGCTCTCAATGCCATGATCCGGGACAACCGGTTGTCCCAGCAATTGCGAAATAGCGGGTACAGGATTGTGAACTTTGCCTCCGGCTTTGGGCCGACCGAGGACATCGCCGCCGATGTCCTCCTATCACCGCCGATTGGTCCCAGTGGGTTTGATTATGAGCTGCTCAAAACGACACCGCTGTCCGTGTTCGGTCTCCCGATGGTGACCGATGAAAATGAGCGTCAGAGAGAACGGATTCTGTACACCTTTGATCATCTCGCCAGTATCCCCCGGACGGACCAGCCCGTGTTTGTTTTTGCGCATGTCGTCGCGCCCCATCCCCCTTTTGTCTTTGGTCCACAAGGACAACCGCTGTCTCCCAATCGAAAGTTGGTTTCCGGGGAGAGCATCGGATTCACGACCGTGCTCAGCGAGCGGGAATACCTGGAGGGCTACAGGGACCAGACCATCTTTATCACGTCCAAAGTGCAAAGCGCCATTGACGAGATTCTGTCGCGCTCGCGCCGGCCGACGATCATCGTGCTTCAGGCGGATCACGGTCCGGGCCGCGCGTTCGTTTGGCCGGTCGCCGAAAGCCAAAAGTATCAGGAGCGCTTCTCGATCCTCAACGCCTTTTATTTTTCCGATGGCAATTATAGCGGGTTGTATCCGGGCATAACTCCCGTAAATACGTTTCGACTGATCCTCAATCGCTATCTGGGTTATGATTTCAGGTTGATGGCAGATAGAAACTATTTCTCGACCCTCGATCATCCATATGACTGGACCAATGTAACGGACACGCTGAGGGGGTCGCGCACCTACGAACGCGCCACCCGGTCAGACCCATGAGGCGGATGCAGTTTTTGACGAACCGGAGGCGGAACGCGCGATTGACCAAAAGGCAGTGAGACACCTATCTCCCCTGCTCCAAGTGAAAAAGACGGCGGTCGCCGAAAAGCGCCGCCGTCTTTTCATTTCCCGAGACGATTCCGCGATTCGTGAGCCGACGCCGGTAAGGTAATGGACCGGGATGAGGGGAATTCAAGCCGTAAAAATACAAAAGGTAGGAAGTCCGCGCCATAATGGGGGCAAGTCCCCATTGACAAATCCTGGTTCCGGTTTATGCTGAAATAGTGACGTTCCTCACAAATTGTGGCAGAACGTGGAATGCAATGCTGCTCCCACGCTCGTGACCCCAAGATAGGCCGGCTCACCGCGGCGCGACGGGGATTTGCTCTCTTTTCCCCGATTGGAGGCCCCAATGTCTGTGAAACGGCTCGTTCGCATTTTGGGGACGGCGGCAGCGGCTCTGATACTCTTGGGTCTGTACACCGTGCAGGCCGCCGGACCCGGGTCAGTCCCCGCTGAAAAAGAGTTCCGCATCACCGCTCGCCAATTCGCGTTCGATCCCCCCCGCATCTATGTCAATCAGGGTGATCGCGTGACTCTTTACGTCCGATCCCAGGACATTACCCACGGGGTCTATATCGACGGGTATGACATCAAAGTTGACGTCCTCCCTTCCGAGGAAGCAACCATCACTTTTGTGGCAGATCGCGTGGGCAAGATTCGCTATCGCTGCGCGAACATCTGCGGTCCGCTCCATCCCTTTATGGTCGGCGAGATCATCGTCGGTCCGAACGTGCCATTTAACGGAGCGCTCATTCTGACGCTCGTCGTGGGCGTGGGCACCCTGGCCGTGCTTTGGTGGCGGACGAGAGAGGTCAAGGTGGCGGGCCGCCATTCTCGGGGCGGCGCTGGTGCTGTGGCTATTCACTCCCCTGTGGGTCGGATGGCGGACTTTTCAGAACGGCGATGCGGGCTAGCCTGTAAGTATTACTCCGAATTACATATGGTTACTGTGAAGGGTCCTGACCGCCACGCGCAAGCCTAGTGACTCGTGAGGTTTTTAGGCTTGCGCGTTTTCGTAAAAAGCCAAGCAGTATGCCGCGTCCCAAGCGGGCGCGATTAGCACTCCGGCCGACGGCGAGCCGAGAGCTACCCCTGACTTGCCTCTCTCCCCGGTTGGGGTATAATTCCCAAAGTGTGTCGGCCAACTCCACATGTGATCCTGCCGGGAGTTGTAACAAAAAAGCCATGTCAATCCACCTGACTCGTCGGAAACTCGTCGCTCTAGGCCTCCTGCTCGCGTTCTCCCTCTTGGGGGCAGTTCCCCCGGCATCGGCTCACCCCAGCGCCGCCCCCCACGCACTTGACTATTGCCAGGGTTTTCAAAACCCACCTGTGCCGATACTGAGCCAAGAGCCGTTTCTTTTCGACGTGATGCCCGATTCCCTTGCCTTTGTCCCCCTAGCGATTGCCGATTACGATAACG
>JBLMXX010000381.1:0-5647 GCA_050257995.1 Acidobacteriota bacterium
GTGAAGATGTCGGGACGGCTGTGCGCGAGAGAATTTGCCGCCCTGAGAAAATCAAGCACCTGGGAAATGGAATCGATTTGCGCCGGTTTGATCCAGATCGAATCTCCCAGGCTGAAATTGCGGCTAAGCGAGCTGAGGTCGGCCTGCCGAAGGCACCTATCGTTGGATTTGTTGGACGGCTTGTGGCGGAAAAGGGGCTCCTGGAGCTATTCGCAGCAGCCCAACAGGTTCGGGCTCAGATTCCCTCAGTGCATTTTGTGTTTGTGGGTCCGGTAGACGAAAAGCCCGACGCTCTTTCACCGGATACCGCCCGCGAATATGGCATTGCCGATGTGTGTCACTTTTTAGGCATGCGTCGAGACATGCCTGAACTATACGCCTTGATGGATGTTTTTGTTCTACCTTCTCATCGGGAAGGATTCCCGCGTGCTCCTATGGAGGCGGCGGCGATGCGGGTCCCATGTGTCGTCACTGATATTCGCGGCTGCCGGGAAACCGTAGAGCAGGGACGCAATGGCCTATTAGTGCCACTTGGTAATACGGGAGCGCTCGCCGATGCGATTATCCAGCTGCTCGAGGATCGCGAGAGGGCACGTCGTATGGGGGAGGAAGGTCGGCGAATGGCAGCCGAGCACTTCGATGAAAGGGTCGTCTTTGAAAAGGTCAAGGCAGAATATGCTCGGTTGCTGACCGCGAAGGGCATTTCTACGCCAACTCCTCAGATTGGCTGCTCTAAAATTGCATCACCTATCTAGGATTCCAAATGTTCCATTCTGTACAACTTGCCCTCAAGCGTGCATTTGATATCAGCATTTCCATCTTTGTCCTAATCTTGCTCTTTCCCGTGGTTCTCGTCATCGGTATTGCCATCAAATTGGACGATGGCGGGCCGGTATTCTTTTTGCAAGATCGCGTGGGCAAACATGGCAAGATCTTTCGTTGCTGCAAATTCCGAACAATGATCGTTGGCGCTGAACAAAAGGGACTCGGACTGGAGGTGGCGAAAGATGACAATCGAATTACCCGGGTGGGGGCTATTCTGCGCCGCTGGACGCTGGATGAGATTCCACAATTGTACAACGTCCTAAAGGGGGAGATGAGCATTGTCGGACCGCGTCCCACGGTGCCCAGCCAGATTGCGCGCTACACGCCCGAACAAAAGCGGCGACTCGAAGTCAAGCCGGGAATGGCCGGCTGGGCTTGGATTCATGGACGGAACAAGTTGCCTTGGGCAGAGCGGATCAAACTCGATATATGGTATGTGGAGCATTGGTCGTTCTGGCTCGATATTTCCATCCTTTTCACTGCCTTTATGTTGCTCGTTCGCCATGAAGGCGTTTATGGTGAGGATGGCATAGTCCGGGACCTTGAATAGGCGCGGAATGCCAAAGCGAATTGCGCTCTTAGGTGCAGGCGGACACGCGAAAGTCGTCTGGAACACATTGCAACTGATTGCCCGGCGAGAGGACCTTGTGGTCGAGGCGGTGCTGGACGACAATCCTCAGTTGTGGGGTCGGCCTTTTATGGGCATCCTGATTCGCGGTCCCCTCCAATCCGTCGAACAAATCAAAGTCGATGCGGCGGTCATTGCAATCGGGAGTAACCTTGCCCGTTGCCGCGCTTCCAAGTTGATTGAATCGGTAGGACTACCGCTGATGAGCGCGATTCACCCGAGCGCGATCATTGCTCGCGAGGTACAATTGGGCCAGGGTGTCGTCGCTTTTGCTAATGTGGTCGTGAATAGTGATAGTGAGATTGGAGCCAATGTCATCCTGAATACGGCCTGCACCGTGGATCATGACTGTAGAGTCGGCGCGCACTCACATCTCGCGCCGGGGGTTCACGTGGCTGGTGGGGTGTCGGTCGGCGATGGCGTTCTACTAGGGATTGGTGCTATCGCCCTACCGGGCGTCGCCATTGGGCCATGGGCAACCATTGGCGCCGGGAGCGTCGTGACCGGCGATATTCCTGGGCAAGTGACGGCCGCCGGAGTTCCAGCTCGTATCCTGCATGGAAAGGACTCGAATGGAGTTTAGAGTTCCAATGTCGTCCCCGGATATCACGCCGGGTGACGTGGAGATGGTGAACCGGGTTCTCCGTACGCCTTATCTAAGCATTGGCCCGATGATCGAGGAATTTGAAAAAGAATGGGCGCGTTATGTTGGGACTCGGTTCGCAGTTGGAGTCTCGAGTGGCACGGCGGGATTGCACTTGGCGGTGGTTGCGGCCGGCGTGGGTCCTGGGGATGAGGTCATTACGACCCCTTTTAGTTTTGTCGCGTCCTCCAACGTCATGCTGTATCAGGGTGCGACCCCAATCTTCGCAGATATAGATCCAAAGACGCTCAATATCGATCCCCGATGGGTGGAGAAGAAAATCAAAGAGCGCCGTGCTCTCGGCAAGCGAATCAAAGCGATTATTCCGGTGCACGTCTTTGGGCAGCCCGCGGACATGCAGGCCTTGACAGAAATTGCGGCGCGCCACGAGGTGGCGTTGATTGAGGACGCTTGCGAGGCGATAGGGGCAAAGTACAGGGGACGTTCGGTAGGGACGTTTGGCAATGCTGCCGTGTTCGCATTCTATCCTAATAAGCAAATGACCACCGGCGAAGGCGGCATGATCGTCACCGACGATGAGGAGTGGGCGCGCCTGTTTCGGAGTTTACGCAATCAAGGACGGGACGATAACGGGACCTGGCTGCGACACATTCGCCTTGGCTACAATTATCGTTTGGATGAAATGAGCGCGGCGCTGGGGTTGTCGCAGCTCCGCCGGATTGAAGACCTGCTCCAAAAGCGCGATCGCGTGGCGCAGATATACAACCAGCGGTTGTCAAAGATGAAAGGGGTTGCGGTTCCCTGGATATCTCCCGACACGACGCAGGGAAGCTGGTTTGTGTACGTCATTCGCCTTGCGCCTGGCATTGATCGCGATGCTGTCGTGGATGAACTGGCGGCCCAAGGGATACCGGCTCGTCCCTATTTTGCTCCAATCCATTTACAGCCCTTTTACCAGGAACGATTTGGTTTTCGTCCCGGAGATTTCCCGGTGACGGAGCAGGTTGCGAACTCAACGCTTGCTCTCCCCTTCTCCGGCGTGCTTGAGGAAGCCCAAATCGATTTGGTTTGCGAAACCCTATCCCAGGTTCTGCTTACTCGGAATAGCTCCTGAAGATGATCCAGTCCCGGTATATGATCCTGCTCGATCTCACATTGACGCTCCTGTCAGTAGGTGTGGCGTTTGCCCTGCGGTTTGATACGCTGAGCGTGTGGGATTACATTTCTCAAAACTGGTTTTTTGCTCCACTCCTCCTTGCTATACGTCTGCCCCTCTTTTACCTGTTTGGTCTGTACCGGAGGATGTGGCGTTATGCGAGCGTAAATGAGTTGATCGCCATCGTCGAAGCCTGTCTGGTCAGTTCTGCCATCGCGGCCGTTGCGATTCTCATTGTCCTGTCCTCACTCGGTCTTATACCCGGGTTCCCGCGTTCTATTATCCTTATCGAAGGTATGCTGGCATTGCTGCTGGTTGGCGGCGTACGTTTCTCATTTCGCCTAACGCCAGCATCCGTGCGTCCTCAGGTTGGCCGTGTCGGTCGCCGGGCCGGATCCAAACAACGTGTCGTGATCTTTGGGGCAGGCGACGCCGGATCTATGATCGTGCAGGAATTGCATCGGAATCCTGCCTTGGGTTTGGAGCCGGTGGCTTTCCTGGACGACGATATGTCAAAGAGAGGATTGCGACTCCACAATGTGCCAGTCCTTGGAGGTCGTCTTCTCCTGGAGGATGCCGTCAGGAGCCATAATATCGATGCTGCCATCATCGCGATGCCTACTGCGCCGGGGGGAGTCATCCGCGAGATTACAGATGCATGCCGCAAAATCGAACTGACCGTGAAGACAATTCCGGGTCTCTATGAAATTTTGGGTGGGGCCGTGAGTGTGAGCGCGATCCGCGAGGTGCAGCTAGAGGATTTGCTGCGGCGCGAGCCGGTTTCGATTGATTTGGACGAGGTCGGGCGTTATTTGGGACACGCGCGTGTGTTAGTTACGGGTGCTGGAGGCTCTATTGGTTCTGAACTGTGCCGTCAAATCGCTCGGTTTGACCCTGCCTCTTTGGTGCTTTTCGAGCTCTCGGAGCACAATCTCTATCAAGTCCATCGCGAATTGGCCCTGCGCTGCCCGTCGTTAAAAGCCACGCCGATTCTGGGAGATGTTCGTGACAATCTTAAAGTAGAGTTTGTTTTCGCACAGCACAAGCCTCAGGTGGTTTTCCACGCTGCCGCGCATAAACATGTCAATATGGTTGAACTAAATGCAGATGAAGCGTTGCGCAATAATGTCTTCGGGACACGTAATGTTTTGGAAGCCAGCCTTCGCCATCAGGTCCAGCGTTTCGTCCTCATTTCGACGGATAAGGCGGTCGATCCAACGAGTATTATGGGCGCCACCAAACGACTGGCGGAATTATTGGTGCAAGATTACGCCCGACGTAGCCAAGGGGCTTTCGTGTCCGTTCGGTTTGGGAATGTGTTGGGTAGTAGCGGAAGTGTAGTCCCGTTATTTAAGGAGCAGATTGCGGCGGGCGGTCCGGTGACTATCACTCATCCGGAGGTGGAGCGATATTTCATGACTATTCCGGAAGCCGTCAGTCTGGTAATTCAGGCGGCAGCTTTTGGTAAGGGCGGGGAGATATTTGTTTTAGACATGGGCGAGCCGGTCAGAATTCAGGACCTGGCGCGAGATATGATCCGTCTTTCCGGATTGGAACCGAACGTTGATATTGAGATTGTATTTATCGGTTTGAAACCGGGGGAAAAGCTCAGCGAAAAGCTGTTCATGAAGCAAGAACATCCCCAAAAGACACCGCACCCGCAGATACGAGTGGTTCACTGGGATAGGCATGAAAGCACAGCGCTTGGAGAAGATTTGGCGGACTTGGAAGAATATCTCCGGAACGATAATAGGAGTCAGATCAAAAAGCGATTGAGCCAGATCCTCGCCGACTATGTTCCCCCTGATGATCAAATGTAATTCGACAGAGGCACGGATGTGCCGGCCTAGGGCGGCGGTCTGATAAAGCGAGCCGGCATCCCGTCCGAGTCCATGACCTGATGGTTGCTTTCCCCGAATTCGCTCTGTTTGCAATATCTTTCTCAGCACTCTTCCTGCTTCCGGGGCTGGGCGCGGGTTATCTGATCTTTGGCCGCGAAGATTTGGACGCGGTCGAGCGCCTGGCATTGGCATTTGCCTTGAGTTTCGGCCTCCTACTAGTCCCATTCCTCGCAGCGGTCGTTTTTTCACGCTCTTGGTACTTTGTTCTGGTTGTCTGGGCCACAATTTCGGTCCTGATTTTCATCGGGGTGGTTACCGTTTGGCGCCAAAGGCAGCATGATCTTGGCCGAAAGGAGAATGGCTCTTCATCACCCCACAATAGAATTGCTCTCTCTATTCTCGCGATTATCATTTCTCTGTCTGCGATCGTGACTCTGTGGACTCCGCGTGATGAAGATGATTGGTCCTATTACCAGATTGTCCGCGGGTTTGCCGACGCATCCCGATTTGCCCCTCCCCCGCTCAGCGCAATCCGGACAGACCTGAACGTTTGGTGGTTTTCGCACGCCTTCCTCCTGCACGTGTTTGACTTC
>JBLMXX010000382.1:0-2781 GCA_050257995.1 Acidobacteriota bacterium
GGGGTTGTTACGATTGGTTGTCCCGATAATGGTCCCGCCGAGGTGCGTAATCCCGCGCACCCGCTCGCGCGTGAGCCGGACCAATCCGCCATCGATGTACTGCTCCGGAAGGAGCAGTCCGTTATAGCCATCGCGGATTCCGTAGCATTCCCAGTCGCGCTCTAGCGCCGAAAGCACGATAGCGCGGATAACCGCATTCAGCCCCGGCGCATCGCCGCCGCCGGTGCTGATGGCAATTCGTTTGATGTTGCTTGTGGGATGCACCATTTCGTCCACCTCGAGCGGTCCTATGTAGACGGGGGGAGTCGGCCGTATATCGTAGTGAATTCGGCAAGCCGCGCGGCGACACTCCCTTCCAATTGACCGGGCAAGAGACGCCAACACCAGTTAGGCGCTCCGGTGGTGCTGGGGGTGTTCATTCGCGCCATATGTCCCAGGCTGAGCAGATCTTGCGCCGTCGTCATTGCCGTGTTCGCGACTGACGCCCATGCCAGCCGGATCAGGTCCCACGCGATATCCGTGCCGTCACGTCCCATGTAGCGCCGCGCATAGTCGCGCTCTTTTTCGGTCGAACTCTCCGTATACCATCCAACTGATGTGTCATTGTCGTGCGTGCCGGTATAAACAACCCAATCTCGCGTAAAGTTATGCGGCAGAAAGGGATCGCTCGCCCCGTCCACGAACGCAAATTGGACCACCTTCATTCCGGGAAAGCCAAACTCTGTTTGCAGAGCATCGACACCGGCGCGGGAGGGTTGGTCGAAATCGCCCAGGTCTTCGGCGATAATCGCCACATCGCCGAGCGCCGCGGTGACGGCATGGAACAAATCTGCATCCGGTCCATACAGCCAGCGCCCCTTGACGGCAGTCTTTTCTCCGGCCGGGACCTCCCAATAATTGTAAAACCCACGAAAATGATCAATGCGGACGACATCGGCATGTGTAAAAGCCATCCTGAACCGCGCGATCCACCAGGCATAGGCATTTTGTTTCATCACATCCCACCGGTAGATCGGGTGACCCCACAGTTGACCAGTCTCGCTGAAATAGTCCGGCGGGACACCCGAGACTACGGTGGGCTCCAGGTTTTCATCGAAATGGAAAAGTTGAGGATTGGACCAGACGTCCGCACTATCATCAGAAACGTAAAGGGGAATATCGCCAATGATTCGGATACCACGCGCGTTTGCATAACCTTTGAGCGCAAGCCATTGTTCAAAGAACTGCCACTGCCGGTACTTTTGATTCTCAATCTCGTCCGCCAACGATTCGCGCGCCCGTGCCAGCGCCTCCGGTTCTCGCCGCACCAATTCGGGTTCCCAGGCATGCCATGGGCGAAGTTGATGAGTTTCTTTCAACGCCATAAACAGTGCGAAATCGTCCAGCCAAAAAGACTGCTCCAGGCAAAAGTGAGTAAATGCCTGCCGCTGTGCCTGCGGAGCATTAGTGCGAAAGGACGCAAAAGCGTGATTCAGCAAATTAGTTTTATATGGAATCACACTGCCGAAATCAACTCTGTCCGCCGCAAGTTCCGGCACATCCTCCAGGTCGGAGGGCGACAGGTGTCCCCGGTCCATGAGTCTTTCGGGACTGATGAGCATCGGATTGCCGCCCAGCGCCGATAGGCCCATATAAGGCGAATCGCCATAGCCGGTGGGACTGAGCGGAAGCACCTGCCAATAGGTCTGGCGAGCGGCACTGAGAAAATCAATCAAGCGGTAAGCCGCATCGCCAAGGTCGCCAATGCCGAAACGGCCCGACAGGGAGGTTGGATGGAGCAAGACGCCGCTACGGCGAGGGAATTTCATCTACTGATCCTCCATAGCATCCATTTCATTGTATCATTAAATGTTTTGAAACAAAAGCGAACGAATCGGATAAATTGACCTGGACGGATTGCCATCGTACGGCATTAGAGGACGGAATTCCCGCCCCCGTCGAGGCTATTATAACACATCCACTTGGGACGTGTCATGTTTCTAACGACAAGATATCCCGAAATATCTCGATATCCTATTCAAGTTTTGACCCATAGCGATGACTTGGATTCTGTTCTAGAATAGTTGGAGTGATTGCGTTGGATTTACTGTCCGACAAATCCTCGAAGCACGAAAGATAATGCAGAGGTCACGCCAGCGTGCGTGACCTCTGCATTTCGCGTACATATGGAACGGGAAATTCCGGGTACTTTCCCCCTTTATTCTTTTACCTTATTTATCTCTGCACTCGCGAAATGAGGCGGTGCATCATCCACCAGGCGAAAAAGTAGAACGCAATCCCCAGCGCAAAAAGGATAACCAGGAGAATTGGGTCGGGACTATAGCCGCGAAGCATGATGTCTCGTAGGAGGGCAAGACCGTACGTCGTCGGCAAAAGTCCCGAGATCACGCGGATAGGCACGATCAGGGAATCCAGACTCATGATAAAGCCACTGAAAAAGACACTCGCCAGCAATACGAGCATGGTATATTGCACCGCTTGGGTGTCTGTTTGCGAAAACAACGAGATCACAAATCCTATGCTGAGAGACGTGAACAAGATTCCCGTGAGGACAAGAATAAGGTTGACCCAATTACCCAACATCGGAAGATGGAGAACGAATACCAAGAGTCCAACCAAAATCGCTGCGATGATGCCGCCGAAGACCAAGTAACTGAGATATTTGCCATTGAGCGCTTCGGCAGCCGCGAGCGGTGATACCCGGAACAATTCCATCGTCCCGCCGCTGCGCTCGCGCACGATGGAGAGCGCCGCCAAAGTTACAGCAAGATGCTGCAACAG
>JBLMXX010000383.1:0-9290 GCA_050257995.1 Acidobacteriota bacterium
TCGCCGATGGCGTGCACGGCAATCGCACGGATCCACGGGTCGGCATGAAAACTCAGTCTTTGCAGGACAAGGCTCACGTCGCTGGCGGCATCCGGGACGTTTTCTTCCAGCAGTGGAATCAGCGCGCGCGCGATACGCTTGTCACCCAGCGTGTCGAGCGCCTCGAGCGCCTTGGCGCGCGTGTCAGGGTTCCTCGATTTCAGCGCTTGGGCAATCATCCGGATGGCTTCGGGTGTGCCGATCAGCGCGAGTGCTTTGAGCACGCGCTGTTCCACTTGCCATTCGCGTTCGAGCAGCAGGTCTCGCAGAAACGTCACCGCGTGCGAATTCTTGTCTCCCACCCTTGCCAAAGTGGTCGCGAAGGCTCGAAACTCCGACGCTTTGGGTATCTGGATCAGCGACCAAATGGCGAGTGTGTCCCGCGCCATCGCGCCGCGCCCCTCCAAAGCGAACAGCGCCGCATCCTGGGCGCGCTCCGATCCCTGATTCAGCACCCGTGTCACTACCTGAAGGAGATCCTCCACCGAGCCCAGTGCGGTTCCGGCAGCGTTGCGCACGCGCGCGTCGGCATCATCCAGGGCTTGGACGAGGGCAGCCTGGCTCGCACCATCGTTACGCCCTTTTAGTGCCTGGACGGCGGCAACCCGGACACCCACCGTGTCGTCGCTCAGGAATTCCGCAATCCGTGCAGGACCAATACCATCTTTGTATTCGGAGAGGGATAATAGCCCTTCCACGCGCGCCTGCGGTTCTGATGATCCGAGCAAGGCATTGATGGCGGCGTGGGCATGCTCTTTATGCCCGGCACGATGCATTGCCAGCGCCGCGCGCGCGCGAACGATTGGGCTGGCGTCGTCGAGAATGGTGTGCAACTTGTGAATGGATTCGGGGTCCAGTACCGCGAGGGCGTTCACGGCAGATGCCCGCGTGTCCGGGTCGGCATCATGCAGGTGCGCAGAGATAGAGTCGACCGACTCGCGCGCACCCAATTGCACCAATGCCTCGATGGCCGCGCAGCGCACCTGCGCATCGGTATCTTCGAGCGACTGTCGAAGCGGCTCGACGGCTTCTGTCGCGCCAAGTTTGCCCAGGATTTCGGCAGAAGCGCGCCGGACCGCGGGCTTGCTGTCGCCTAGTCCCGCAAGGGCGGTGCGCCGCGCGCCGGCATTCGTCCCCAGAGTCTGAAAGCCCTTTTGCGCTCCTGTGAAAACGTCCGTATATCCGGATCGTAAGGCCTCGATGAGGGATGTCCCGTAGTCGTTTCGCATCCGCCAGACGAAATAAGAGGTCAACAGCGCCGCCGTTCCCCCTACCAGAAAGAGCGGCGTCGCGTCCGGCACTTGCTGGCTTGCGATGATGAGCACTCCAGCCAGAACGATGCCAATCTGTGAGGGCACCCCCCACTCAAATGCTTGGACCTGATCGCGTTTTTCGGGCGGGATGACGTTAAAGAAAGCGAGCCAGGCCGTGTTCGCGACACCGCCCAGGACGACCATCTGTGCCAAGCGAGCTATCACCGCCGTTGCCAAATTGAACTTGACGATCCAGAGGATGAACCCGGCGAGATACATCATCGGCAGGAGGAGGACAGAATTGCCGATGCCGATGCGCGCATAGAGCCGATTTGCCATCAGCAGAGACGCGATGAGGGTAATGCCTGTGACCACGCTGGAGAATAGTCCCAGAAAACCGGCAACGCCGGCCTCCGTGTCAAACGACGCGGAAACGACCTGGCTGAACGGGAAGGACATCGAGAAAAAGAGGATGGAGAACAGGATCGACGCGTAGATGATGTACCGGATCAACCTAGAACCACGCGCCACCGTCAGACTGGCGCGGATATCTTCCAGCAGGCTCATGGCGCGAGGACGCTTGGGTCCGATAAATTGGCGGGCGATACTGCGGAGCAGCCAGAGCGAGACCAGCAAGAGCGCACCGGTAAGCACTAAAAGGTTCTCTGTCCCGATGGCCTGCGCGAGAGGACCTGTCACCAGGTTCCCCACCATTCCGCCGAGTATGCCC
Source organism: Acidobacteriota bacterium (assembly GCA_050257995.1). Classification (GTDB taxonomy): domain Bacteria; phylum Chloroflexota; class Anaerolineae; order UBA4142; family UBA4142; genus JBLMXX01. The sequence continues at coordinate 2,023 of JBLMXX010000383.1, forward strand.
GCGCTCGCGAAAATTGAAAATAATCGCTTGGCTTGCCGCGTGTTGCAGACCACTCCAGCCACGTTCCAGATCATGATGCCCAGCATGGCGCTTATCACGTTGATGCTGAGCCATACCAGAGGATAGAGCAAAGATGCACGCCTGACCACGCCGGGAGCGAGCGGATCGAGGGAAATGGCGGCGCGTTCGACGAGGAGGATGACCACGATCCCCAGAAAGAGCACGCCGAAATACCGCCCCATCTCAAAGCGCCCCAGCCCGTTCGTAAAGGCAAAAGTGACGAAAAATGTCATCGTCCCCAGCGCCATGAACAGATAAGGGAGATAGTTGACGCCAAAGCGGAGATAGAAGAGCGCGTCGGCAGTATTCCCGCCAATGCCCTGGCTCGCCTGGACGCACGCAAACAGCGCGGCGACCAGAGCCACCATCTTGATTTCACTTTGGCGGATCTGTAATATAGCAAGGAGCCGTGTCGTCATGTTCGGCGTATCTGTTCCAGCGGCGTACTTGACGCGGCCTGGGAATGGACTGGGCCAAGTCGTTGAAATATCTTGAGAATCGTTCGTCCCACCTGGGTTTCGTGCTGATCGCACCGTTCGTTATATTTCTCTGGTTGACATCCCGCAACTTGAAGGGAGGCAAGCGGGCGGGATGGCTTTGTCTGAAAGTCCTCACCGAGCAATGGGAGGTAACTCGGCACGAGATGCCCCGCCGAGTGTAGCGGATTGTAATTCAGATGCAAGCAGATGTCAATGGGTTTTTGTGAAAATGGGTAAGAATGGATAGGAGTATTTTCAGTTTGACGCCGCGCGCGACTTGTGTTATGATAACAATTGCAACCCGGCGACACCGAACCTTATGAGGAGGTTCGCGATGAAGCACTTGATTACATTGGCGTCCATTTTGTTCGTGCTGATGGGCGCTGCGGCATGCACGCGTGAAAAGCCGCTGGTAGTTGAACCAAGTCCGACCGGCGCTGTGGCACAAGAGGTCACAACGCCCCTGCCGACCGTTGCCCTTCCGACAGCGGCTGCTATAACGACAACCGTACCTACGTCGGCGGCGACCCCGGTTTTGCCCACTGCGGCTCCCACCAGCACCCAGCCCACGGCTATACCCACGTCGGTTCCCCCCACGTCCTCAACGCAGGCACCTGTGGCAACCGGCAGCGCGACCACCTATACCGTCCAGTGGGGCGACTGGCTCAATAAGATCGCAGGCCGATTCGGGGTCACAACCCAAGCCATTATCGCGGCAAATCCGGGCCTGAATCCGAATTATATCTCCCCCGGACAGGTCCTCAATATCCCCGCCGCGGGTCAACCGGGCCCAACTTCGACACCGGGGGCGCCGGTCCCACCACCGGCAAGTGTTCCAGGTACGTATACCGTTCAGCGGGGTGATTGGTTCTATGCCATCGCCCGTAAATTTGGTGTCAGCGTTGTCGCCTTGCATGCGGCGAATCCGACGATGAATCCGAACTTTGTCTATCCGGGTCAGGTTTTGAACATTCCGAGCGGGTCAGCGCCGGGAGGCGATCCCTCGCCGGGTGCCGGATCCACTTACACGGTCAAGCCGGGAGATACCCTGTTCTCGATTGCCGTCCGGTTAGGGAAAACAGTGTATTCTCTGCAGATCGCGAACCATTTGCCGAATCCGAACTTTATTTATCCGGGGCAAACGCTCGTTATTCCCTAGCCGGAGCGAACCGTCGGCTGCAGTCGTCCCGACAGAACACATTTATTCATGGGCCAATAAGCCAGTCCTCGCACCCCTCATCCATGCAAACCGGGGGAATGCGGGTGTGAGCCGGTGAGCCAGGTGCAGCCATCTTGGTTTCATCGGCGCTCGGCGAATTGGCTCATTGAATTTGGGGTCCAAAATGGGCGAGGAAATCACGCACAGCCAATATTTGTACAGGGGCAAGGTCCTCAAACTTCGGCTCGACGATGTTCGCTTGGCGAACAAGAACATGGTCATACGCGAAATTGTCGAGCATCGCGGCGCCGTCGTCATCGTCCCCTTGGACGCGCAGGATCGGGTGCTCATGGTGCGACAATATCGCTCCGCCGCCGCGCGCGAGATGTTGGAGCTTCCGGCGGGCACACTGGAGGAAGGCGAGGACCCTGCCATGTGCGCGACCCGCGAGTTGAAAGAGGAAACGGGCTATCTCGCCGGACAATGGCAACCCTTGGGATACTTTTACAGCAGTCCCGGCTTTTCGACGGAAAAAATGCATCTCTTCCTGGCACGCCAACTAAACTCGTCGGAAGCGAGCCCCGAGGATGACGAGATGATCACGGTCGAGTCGGTCCCGTTTGCCCAGGCCATTGAAAAGATCGACCAGGGGGAGATCCTTGACGCTAAAACGATCGTGGGATTGCTGCGCGTATGGAAACTCGAGAAGGCAAGCTCCGGCAAATAGGCGTGATGCGCGTGAGGGTTTGAGTATTGGTAGATGGGAAGATTTATGGTTATGGTATGGGGAGACAAGATTGGGCTGCGGCGGTTTGAAGACCAACTGACCGACGCAGAGGTTGCGCGCGTGTATCGTTGGAGCCGGGATACCCAGGTACTCCGGTGGAGCGGCGGCACGCCGACGGAGTTATCGTTGGTGGAGTTCCGGGACCGCTTGCGCAGTGACCGCAGCAATGGGCCCAGCAACCGGCGCGCGTACTTTATCGTCACGCGCACCGGGGAGTTGATCGGGCGAGTGGGCTGCTTTGCGATTGATTGGGACACCAAAGAAGGTGAGTTGGGCATTGTGATCGGCGAACAGGCCTACTGGAGCAAGGGATATGGTCGCGATGCCGTCAAGACGATGGTGCGCCATCTCTTTGAATCCACCTCGCTCGAACGGATTAACCTTTTCACATATACGGATAATTTACGCGCGCAGCGCTGCTTCGCCGCGTGCGGGTTCCGGGCGGTCGGAACTGCTCGGCGGTTCTCTCCCGATATCGGCGAATTTGACGGTGTCGAAATGGAAATTACGCGTAATGATTTCCTGGGGCAGGCAGCCGCGCGCCCGCCTTCATACAAAATCCCAGTTTCACAGGACAAGCCATGAACGAACGCGACCTGCTAATGATCCCCGGTCCCATCAATTTTGATCCGGGAGTCCTGCGCGCGATGAGCGCCCCCACCTCGGGGCACACATCGCCCGAATTTGTCGAGCGGTTTGGGCAGGCGCTCGAGTGGATGAGGCAGGTCTTTCTCGCGCCGACCGGAACACCGTTTGCTGTCGCCGGGTCTGGCACTCTGGCAATGGACATGGCGATCTGCAACCTCGTCGAGCCGGGAGACCGGGCGGTGGTGATCTCGACCGGTTATTTTAGCGACCGGATGACGGCGGTGGTGGAGCGTTATGGCGCGGAGGTGACCACGCTGCGCAGCGGTCCCGGGGAGACACTTCCGGTCGAGCAGGTGCAGGCGGCTCTGGAAGCCGTCCGCCCAAAGCTTTTTGCCATGACGCATGTCGATACGTCGACCGGGGTGGCGATCGACGTCCCGGGTCTTGCACGACTTGCCAGGGGCTATAACGCGCTCGTGGTCGTCGATGGGGTCTGTTCGGTGGCGGGTATGGAACTCCAGCAGGACGCGTGGGGCATTGACGTTGCGCTGACCGCCTCGCAAAAAGCCATCGGCGTGCCGCCTGGACTGGCGCTCCTGGTCGCATCGCCGCGCGCGTTGGAAACATTCCGAGCGCGTAAAAAGCCGGTCCCCAACTATTACGCCGATTGGGCGAATTGGCAGCCCATCATGGAAGGATATCTGGCGCGCAAGGGCACGTACTTTGCGACCCCGCCCGTGAATATGATCTATGCCCTCCACGAGAGTCTGCGGCAGATTCTCGCCGAAGGTTTGCCCGCGCGCATCGCGCGGCACAAAAAGATGAGCGACGCGTTCAAGGCGGGTGTGCAGGCGATCGGCTTGCAGCAAGTGCCGACAAGTCCTGACGTGGCCGCGACGACCATGAGCGCCATTTATTTCCCGGAAGGGGTCGACGCGCGTTTGATCGGCAAGATTCGCGAGCGGAATGTCGTCGTCGCCGGCGGCATCCATCCTTTGATTCGCGACAAGTATTTTCGCGTGGGTCATATGGGAGTGGTCGGACCGGCGGATATCTCCGCAACGCTCTCGGCGATTGAGGGGGCTCTGATCGCCTCCGGCTGCCATTTTGACGTCGGTGCGGGCTTGGGCGCTGCCGCCAAGATGCTCTAGTAGATGGAAGAGATGGCTGCGCCGCAGCCATCTCTTCATTGACGGTCCTTCCCATGAGTCTCCGGACGATCGCACGCGCATTTATTCTGCTAGTCCTTGTTCTCTTTGCCGCAGTGTTACTGTCCAACGTGCGTTCTCTCTACGAGGGCATCTTCTTCTACCTGCGCGATATTATTTCCCCCAGCCCGATTCGCCCTATCGACCCGACCGGGCGCTATGCTTCCCTCTATAACCTAATTCAGTTGCGAAATGGGGAACGCCGAGACTATATCCAGAGTCATCTCGAGTCTGCGGGAATGACGGTCACCCGGATTCTGGTCCCGGATTCCCAATTGGCTGATCTCTGGGTCCGCTTTAATTCGGTGGGTCCATACACGGTTTACTCGGCACATTACGACAAGCTGTACGACGACGTGAATTACCAGGGCGCGTCCGATAATACCGCCGCTGTCAGCGTACTGCTGGCGGCGGCACTGGAACTACAGCGACAAGGTTATCGCGGACCCGCGGCGTTTCTTTTTACGGGGGAAGAGGAAGAGGGCTTGCGCGGCGCCATCGCCTTTATGAATCATGTCCACGCCACCCGCTTGGCGGTCCGGGAAAATGTCAATTTTGACAATGTCGGGCGGGGAAAACTCGCCATACGTCCTTCCGTACCAATTCCGGGGTATAGTTTCATGCTCCCGTTTTACGGTGAGCTTACCTACGATGGGCGCACTCTCCGCTCCAGTCCTCCCTACGCTCCCGCGAGCCCGCGCCTGGCCCATGCCCTTCAGAACGTCCAGCCGGACATTGTCGTCTACGAACGCTTTACGGCGACGAGCGATTCCAATATTTTCCAGGCGAACGGAATTGATACGGTTGCGATCAGCGGCGATGATATGCCGTATCTTGAGGCGACCTGGCATACCTACGCCGACCGAGTCGAATTGGTCGACGAGCAGAATTTGGACCGCGCGTATGAGTTGATTATGCGGTATGCGCCAGCCAATTGACGGGTGCAGTTTTTACCCCTGCCGTCCTTCTGTGCTATAATCTCCGCAGATGATTTCCTCCCCCTTTTCTTTTCGTGTTCGCCTATTGACTTGCTTGCTCTTGGCCGCCCTGCTTGCGCTGATCGGCTGTCGTTCGATCGTCACAACCGTCGCGCGTGACCTGCACCTGAATCTCGGCCTGGAACCGGCGACAATCGATCCGGCTCTGGCAACCGATCCGGAATCCCAGCAGGTCTCGCGGATGCTCTTTCTCAGCCTGGTGGATTTGGACCCGGTGAACGGCACACCCCAGCACGCGCTTGCCACCTCCTGGGCAGTCTCGGCGGATGGACTGATCTGGGAATTCAGACTGCGGAATGATGCGGTCTGGGTCCGCTATATCCCGGCGACCGAAAAGACAGAGATCAAGCGCCCCGTGACGGCTCAGGATGTCGTTTACAGCGTGCGCCGCGTCTTTGACCCCCGCACCGGGTCCGGGTTTGCGCCATTTATGGCGCCACTCGTTCGGGGGGCAGACCAGCTGCGCGCGGCCGACCCGAAAAAGACCACTGACGCCGTCTTTCAGCAGTTGATTGCCAACCTGGGTGTCCAGGCGGTGGACGATACGACCGTGCGGTTTACGCTGACGCGTCCGGCGAGTTACTTTCCGAGCGTCGTAGGAACATGGTTGGTGCGGGTCCAGCCAAAAGAAGCGGTGGAAGCCGGAGGGTCCGTCTGGACTGAACCGGGGACCATCTGGACGAACGGTCCTTATATGTTGGAGAGCTGGCGGCACGGGGTCGACCTTGTGCTGCAAAAGAATCAGAACTGGTACGACGCGGGTTTGGTGCACATTGAGCATATCCGATTCACTATGATAGCCGATACCGCTAGCGCACTGGACGAATTTGAGCGCGGCAACCTGGACTCGCTCGACCCATACGGTGGGCTGACGCCGACAGATGTGGACCGTCTGCGGGAGGACCCCCTGATGGGCAAGAATTTAAAGATCGTACCCACCCTTTGTACGCATTACTATGGATTCAATACTGCCAAGGCTCCGTTCAACGATCCCGTCGTGCGCAAGGCGTTTGCCGCCGCCGTCGATCGCGAGACGCTGGCGACCTCGGTGGTCAAATTGGGTGAGCCCTCGCGCTGGTTTACACGGCCCGGTGTGGTCGCCTCGATGGAAATCTCCGAAACTCTTGGCATTCCTTTCAACGCGAATGTAGGACGCGACTTGCTGCGTCAGGCAGGGTATGACAAGAAACGCTTGGGGACGATGACGCTGGCGGTCAATACCGACAATACGAATGAGCTGATCGCCGAGACGGTCGTCCAGATGTGGAAAAATAACCTGGGCGCCGAAGTGAGTGTCAAGACGCTCGACTGGAAGACGTACCAGCAGACCTTGCGCGACGATCCTCCCCAGATCTTCCGGTTGGGCTGGTGCGGCTATTACCCGGATGCGGCGAATTACGCGGGCAGCGTTTTTGTCGCCGGCTCCCCGGATAACCACACGCGCTGGACCAGTCCTGTCTTCGATCAGAACGTTGCCGCCGCCGCCAGGGAAAACGATCTCACCAAGCGCACGGCCCTTTATCGCGCGGCGGAAAAGTTGCTGGTTGAGGATAACGCCGTCGTCATTCCCCTCTGGTGGTCCACGCGTGCCACTTTGACACATCCCAACATTCAGCGGACCTACGCGATCACGGACGGCTACGAGCGTCTGGAAACGTGGAGTTTCCAGTAAGAAGCATTTGCTGTTGCAGCATCTTTGTGCTACAATAAATTCGCCGTGGACTGGACTCCAGCCGCGAGCCAATGAATGCAAGTCGACTAAACGAATAGATGGAATACCGCTTGGATCGGGATCTCGACCGAGACGGAATGATTTCACCCAGTCTAGTTTCGCGCCTCTCGGTCTCCCCGAGGGGTTTTTGTTTTGGATGATGCATAATGGCATCTGAACCTATCGTGCGCGTCGAGAACGTACATTTCGCATACGGGCTCAACTCTCCCCAGCCGATTCATGCGCTGCGCGGCGTGAGTCTTGAAATTCACCAGGGC